>JANNNG010000114.1:0-5265 GCA_031398425.1 Hyphomicrobiales bacterium
CTGAACACTCTGGCACCGATGAGGATCATCACAACCATGGCGGTGATGCGCATGGTGGTGCCCATGCCAGACCACGTCATCTCCCAGGTCAGCCTGCCATTGAGCCAGGCCAGCAGAAATGCGCCGAGCACACCCATGGCGCCCGCCTCCGTGGCCGTTGCAAAGCCTGCAAAGATGGTGCCGAGAACAATGAAGATGAGTGCCAGCGACGGCACCATGCCCCTGATACAGCGATTGGCGAGAGCCCAGCCCCGCAAGGTCCGGGCTTCAGGGGGCAGCGCTGGCACATGAGCAGGCTTCCACAGTGACAGGATCAACACCCAGGCCATGAACAGCAAAACCTGCACCACGGATGCCCCCATCGCCCCCTTGTACATTTCACCAACAGGTTTCCCCAATTGGTCCGCCAGAATGACCAGCACCAGCGAAGGCGGGATCAATTGCGTGATGGTTCCCGAAGCCGCAATCACACCGGTGGCATGGCGCACATTGTAACCATAGCGCAACATGATCGGCAGTGAGATCAAACCCATGGCAATGACCGATGCGGCCACCGTGCCCGTGATGGCACCCAGCACGGCGCCCACCAGAATGACGGCATATGACAAGCCACCCCGCACACCGCCAAACAACTGGCCAAAGCCTTCCAGCAAATCTTCCGCAAGGCCGCTACGTTCCAGAATCGCCCCCATAAGAGTAAAGAAGGGGATCGCCAGCAACAGGTCATTGCGCAGAACCGATTCAAGCTGGAACACCAGGTTCCCCAGAAACCCGGGCGCAATCAAACCCAGTTCAACACCAAGAAAACCAAAGAACAAACCAACCGCTGCCAGCGAAAACGCCGCCGGATATCCCATCAACATGAACAGGATGAGACCGCCGAACATCAGCGGTGCCATGTTGTGCGTCACAAACTCAATCATTGCACGGGCTTTTCATAGGCGTGCTCGCGCCTGTAATCGGATGTCATGGCGGCAAGGCACTTGATGAGTTCCGAAACGCCCTGCAACAACAGCAATGCAAAACCGAAAGGCACAAACAGTTTCAACGGCCAGCGCGGCATGCCGCCGGCATTCTGGGACAACTCATTGCCAGTCCAGGATTGCATGAACCACGGCCAGCTGAAATAAATCATCAGTACACAGAAGGGTATGAGAAAAACAAGTGTGCCCAGCACATCAATCCACAGACGTGCCCGATCACTCACAGTGGTATAGACAATATCGACGCGCACATGTTCATTGACCTTGAAGGTCCAGGCCGCACCCAGCATCACCATGCCTGCAAACATCACGAGTTGCAGATCGCGCAGCGTATTGGAATTGGATTTGTAGATCTCGAACAGGAAGGCAAAGCCTGACGCACCATCACCACCTGCAAGCCAGAGAAGCCCGGTGACACCATAGCGCAGGAGCGCATCAACAGCACAGACCAGAGCCGCCAGCAACACCAGCCAATTCGCAGCAAGACCAAACCAGCGGCTGATCGTATCAATCACACGACTGAAGGTGAGCAATGCCCCCATTCCATCTCCCATGCTGTTTTTGTCAAACCATAGGACGATCAGAATTCACCGCAACTGAAAACGTGAAAGAAGGGCCCCCATCGGCTTTCGGCCACTTCCCCAATAAATTGGGGAAGACCAAGCCGCGAGTCCTTCCCCAACTTGTTGGGGAAGTGGCTGGAGGCCGATGGGGGCCTTTCTCTACACCTGCGACATCTCTTGTTCAGCAAGCCACTCCGCACCAGCCATCGCCGCCCGTGCAGCAGCAAGCGCAGAAGGCAATTCCGCTGCGATGAAATAGCGTGCATCAATCTGGGCTTCGGCCTCAAGCGCACCGCCTCGCGCCATCAGCATGGCGTCTGCAAGGTAACCAGCAGCAACGGTCGCGGCCAAGGCCCGCAGAAACGGCGTTGCTGCCGCCAGTGGAACCATCTTCGCCAGTGCCCTCATGTCATCAACAAGTACAGTGTCAGTCACAGCGACGATGGACGTCGCGGCCTGTTGCAATACACTCGAAAGCGTCTCACCATGTTCCAGCCCCAGTTTCCGCGTCACAAGGTCGATCGCCTGGATGCCGTTGGTTCCCTCGTAAATCGGCAGAATGCGGGCATCACGATAATACTGTGCTACACCCGTATCCTCGATGAAGCCCATGCCGCCATGCACCTGAACAGCAGTTGACGTGACTTCGACGGCAACATCGGTGGCATAGGATTTTGCCAGCGGTGTCAGCAACGAGGCGCGGGGCCGATCACCGGAATCAATCGCCGCCGCCGTTGCCATGCAAAGCATCCGCGCTGCGGCAGTCTTCACACGCATGTCCATCAGCATGCGCTTCACATCCGGGTGCTCAATGATCGCAGCAACTTCACCACTTTCACCACGCCCCTGCCGCCGCTCACGCGCATAGGCAAAAGCCGCCCGCATTGCGCGATCCGCCAAGGCCACCCCCTGCACACCCACCAGCAGGCGCGCATTGTTCATCATTGTGAACATGCAGTTGAGGCCGCGATTTTCCTCACCGATCAGCCAGCCCGTGGCACCGACACGATCGCCGTAGACCATGCTGCAGGTGGGTGACCCGTGAATGCCAAGCTTGTTTTCCAGCGAATGACAGCGAAGATCATTGCGGGTTCCGTCGGGCAAGATTTTCGGCACCAGAAAAAGCGAAATACCCTTTGTGCCTTGTGGCGCATCTTCAAGTCGCGCCAGAACCAGATGCACGATATTGGATGACCAGTCATGTTCGCCATAGGTGATATAAATCTTCGTGCCTGTGATGCGGTAGGTGTCGTCGTTGTTCCGTTTGGCCTTGCAGCGCAGCCCCGAAAGATCAGAGCCAGACTGCGGCTCCGTCAGGTTCATGGTGCCCGTCCATTCACCGGATATCAGTTTGGGCAGATAGCGCTGCTTCAACGCCTCTGACGCATGGGCATTGATCGCTTCAATCGCACCTGTGGTCAACAGCGGGCAAAGCGAGAATGCCAGCGACGCCGCATTCCACATTTCGGAAGTCGCTGCAACCAGCACCATGGGCAGCTCTTGGCCACCATACGCGGCAGGACCCGTCAAACCATTCCAGCCACCGGCACACCATTCGGCATAAGTCTCTTTCCAGCCCGGTGGTGTCATCACATCACCATCCACCATCCGGGCCGGATGCTGGTCGCCCACCCGGTTCAAAGGTGCGATGCGATCTCCGGCAAAGCGCGCGGCTTCGTTTAGAATGGCCTCGGCATCTTCAACGGCAGGCCCGCCAGCACTGCGCATAGCCAACAGAATCTGCGCAACCGGCGGCTGATACATCATGCGCCGGGTTCCAACCGCTTGGTCTTCTTGTCAAAGAAGGCAGCCAACCTCTCCTTGATGTCGGGGTTTGTCTGCACTGACATGGCGAGAAGACTCTCTGCAAACAAACCATCCGTTGTCGACATGTCGGCAATGCGGGCAATGCCTGTGACAATGGCAAAATTGGTCGTCGGCGGATGTGTGGCAACCTGCGCTGCCAGCAGCTTTGCCTTCGCCAGGGCTTCACCTGCCCCCACAACCTCATGGCAAAGCCCAAGGTCAAGCCCGCGCTGAGCGTCATAGGTCCTGGCCGACAGCATCATGTCCACCATCCGCGCCGCCGTCACAATCCGTGCGACACGAACCGTTGCACCACCGCCCGTAAAGATACCGCGTTGCCCTTCAGGCAAAGCGAAGAATGTCGAAGGCTCGGCAATCCGCACATGGGTTGCCGCCGCAAGTTCAAGCCCGCCACCAACCACAGCCCCTTGCAATGCACCGATCACGGGAATCCCACCAAACTGGATCAAGTCAAAACAGCGATGCCACGCCTGCGACAGCGCCATGAATTCAAGGGCTGAACGATCCTTGTCATGGTGCTCGCGAAGATCAAGTCCGGCACAGAAATGCGCACCCTTGGCTGCGAGAACAAAACACCGCGTTCCCGTGGGCGGCGTGCGGAATGCCTCCGCAATCTCTTCCAGCATGGCCTCGTTGATGGCATTGCGCACAGCCTCGCGGGCAAGGGTGACGGTGGTGACCGCCCTTTCGGTTTCGATGTTGATGAATTTTTGTGTCATGAACACACCATCGATGTAACTCCACTTTTTTTGTCATTGCCGGATTTATTCCGGCAATCCATGGCTCGGCAAGCGTGATCTCACCCGTCAAATCTCGCTCGCGCCACGATGGATTGCCGGAACAAGTCCGGCAATGACAAAATGGCGCATCACTCATAAAAACGGAAGATCCACCAGCTTCGCCGACACGGGTCCTGAAGCGCGTTGAACAATAACACTCTCGCCCGGCTCCACCGAAGTAGAGATCAGTGCAAAGCCGATATTGGCCTTCATGCGCGGCGACCACACGCAATTCGTCATCTTTCCCACAACAGCACCTTGATAGGAAATCTCCTCAAGCCGAAATCCCAGGGGCGCGGGCTTTTCACCCTCAAGAATCACTCCAAGCTGATGCCGTTTGATGCCCTCTGCCTTGAGCTGCCGCAGTGCCTGAATGCCAACAACATCATCATCCACATCAAGATCAACATATTTGCCAAGTCGCACTTCAAACGGGTTGGTGTCATCATCCGTATCACCGCCAACGGAAACAAGCCCACTCTCCACCCGCTCTGGAGTTGCCGGCGCACCGGGACCAATGTCCCAGGGTTTCCCCGCTTCCTTGAAAATATTCCAGAGCTTGGTGCCCAGGCTTCCATCCTTCAGATAAATTTCAAAGCCGCCCTGCTTCGACCAACCCGAACGCTGCACGGCGACCGGAATGCCATCAATCACAGCATCCTTGAACCAGAAATATTTGAGCCCTCGCACCCAGTCCCCGACAACATGCCCCACCACATCCTCGGCCTTCGGTCCCTGCAGCGCCATGGGCGACACATCGGGCTCGCTGATTTCAACATCGAGTCGGCGTTCTGCGGCAATCGCACTGGCCCAGAACCAGATGTCGCTGTCGGCGATCGAAAGCCAATAGAGATCATCGGCATGTTTCAGCAGAATGGGATCATTGATGATGGTGCCGCGATGATTGCACAGCGGCACATATTTGCCCTGGCCAAACTTGCAGGTTGAAAGATCGCGGGGACAAAGGATCTGCGCCAGCTTGGCTGCATCCGGTCCCTTCAATTGCACCTGCCGCTCAACCCCCACATCCCACTGCGACACGCCATTGATCAGCCGCCAGTACTCAGCCTCCGGGTTGCCATAGGACGTAGGCATGATCATGCGGTTGTAGAC
>JANNNG010000325.1:0-18156 GCA_031398425.1 Hyphomicrobiales bacterium
CGGCCCATTGAAGGCATCTTGGGCGTCGTTGACGCTGAAACCGGCGAAGTGCTGCAAGTGTTTGACCGTGATGTGGTGGCACTGCCACCGACGCCACTTGGTTATGGCAAAAATCTGCCCAGGCAAAAGCCGGCCATCGCCCGTGTCGGCTTCAGCACGGAAGGCGTCGGCAATCTCAAACTCTCCGGCAATGTAAACGTGGATTGGTTGAATTGGCGCTTTCACGTGCGGCCCGACAAGCGGGCGGGCTTGATCCTGTCGCTGGTCAGGTTCAACGATAACAACACCTGGCGCGACATGGCCTACCAAATGAACGTGTCGGAAATGTTCGTGCCTTACATGGACCCTGACCCGTCATGGTCTTACCGAGCCTTCATGGATGCGGGTGAATTCGGACTGGGCTATCTCCTCTCTGCACTCCGCCCCGGAGTTGATTGTCCGGAAACCGCAGCCTTCATCGACGTCACTCTGCCCAATGATGGGGGTGGCACCTATGTGCGCGAGCGAGGCTTGTGCATTTTTGAACGCCCTACCGGTGATCCCGCCTGGCGGCACTATTCGCAGGGGCGCAAAATCGTGCAGGGCCAGCCACAGATAGAACTGGTGGTGCGGCACATTCCAACCCTTGGCAACTATGACTATGTGATCGACTATGTTTTTTCACCACAAGGCAACATCAAACTTCGCGTTGGCGCCACAGGTTTTGACGCCATCAAATCGGTTGCGGCCAGAGATATGGATTCGCCGACCGCCAAACAGGATACCGCCTATGGCAACCTGATAGCACCCTACACGGTAGCACCCAACCACGACCACTATTTCAACTTCCGTCTGGACCTTGACGTGGACGGCGAGAAAAATACGTTGACGCGGGATGTGTTCGTTGCCGGTGAAGCGCCGAATGCCGCCCCGCGCAAAAGTCTGTGGACCACAAAGACCCAGCGTTTTCTCAAGGAAGGTCCAGTTGTCTCGGACCATGCCGCAATGAGCGGGCAAATCTTGCGGGTTGTCAATCCGACGACGAAAAATGCGTTGAAGCAGAACCCCAGCCTGTGGCTGAACGCTCACCACGACGCCCAATCCATCCTTGATGCTGAAGACCCGCCCCAGGCCCGCGCCCAATTCTCAACCAGCCAGTTCTGGGTGACGCGCTACAAGCCTGACGAACTTTGGGCGGCAGGTGCCTATCCCAACCTGAACCCGAAGGACGAGGGGTTGCCGCAATACGTGGCTGACAATGAAGATGTGGCAGGTCAGGATCTGGTGGTCTGGTACACCATGGGATTTCGGCATGTGACGCGGCCCGAGGACTTTCCCATCCTGCCAACGTTCTGGCATGAGTTGACACTACGCCCTGCGTTTTTCTTTGACATGGACCCCTCCATGACCTTCAATTCGGGGGTTCGCGAATGACGATGGAGCAACAATGAAAATCTATGGCGATGTGATTTCCCCCTTCACCCGCATGTGCCTGGTCACGGTGCATGAGGTTGGTCTGAAGGACAAGGTAAAGCTGGTTAACACTGCGGTGAAACCTGCCGAAGTGAACGGCTTCCTGTCCAAACTGTCGCCCATCGGCAAGATACCTGTGTTGGAAACAGATCATGGTCACGCTATCTATGACAGCCGCGTGATCATGGAATATCTTGCCCACCATGCGGGCGAGAAAAATTTCATTCCCGATGATGGCGTGAAACGGTTCCGGGTTTTGACACTGCTTGCACTGGCGACGGGCATTTCTGATGCGGCCGTTGCCATGCGCTATGAACAGGTGCAACGGCCAGAGGCCACGCGGTGGCCCGAATTTCGGACAAGGTTGAAGGCCCGTATCGAGGATGGTCTGGACGATATTGAAGCTAACTGGATGGATAGCTTCCATGATGTGAATGCGGCATCTATCGCCGTGGCGTGCACGCTGGGATACATTGACTATCGTCATGATGCGCTGAACTGGCGCAGCGGTCGACCGCATCTGGAGGCTTTTGCCAAACGTTTTAGTGAACGATTGAGCATGGAGGCGTGGCCTTTGACATGAGTGGATTGCCTAAACAGGCAATGGTGGGAGGCGCTGGGCCAGCGGGGCTGGCGGCGGCATGTTTGTTGGCGCAGGCCGGGGTTGAAACCACCGTTGTCGCTCCGCCTGGCCACAACGATCCACGGACCGTCGCTTTGATGGCGCCCTCGCTGAAACTGCTCGAAAGCATTGATCTGTGGAAGGATAAATTTCGGGACCAGTGTGCACCTTTGCAACAACTGCACATACGCGATGACACGGGCAATCTGGTATCAGCACCTGATGTTCGGTTCTCAGCGTCGGAAGCCAATCTGGATGCATTCGGCTGGAATATTCCTGTGGCTCATCTCATCACCGCCCTGCGCGAGAAGGCCACTTCTTTTGGTGTGCGGTTTGTTGATGACGCGATTGCGGATGTCAGGATTGACGATAATAGTATTCGCGCTCAGACCAGATCCGGAGCCGAGATCGAGGCTGGCTTTGCCGTGGCGGCCGATGGTCGAACGTCGCGCTTTCGCCAAGCCGCAGGGATTGCAGTGACCGAATGGAGCTTCGAGCAAGCAGCCCTCGTCACGCGCTTCGCCCACAGTCGAGACCATGAAGGGGTGTCAACCGAGTGGCACAAGCGGGGTGGACCTTTCACAACCGTGCCGCTGCCCGGGCCTCAGTCGGCCTTGGTGTGGATGGACAAGCCAGAGCGCATCAAAGCGCTCATGCAATTGTCCACAAAAGACATCGCGCGTGAAATACAATTGCAGAACCACGGCACACTGGGTCTGATTTCGGATGTGTCAACGCCGCACAGTTTTCCCATGCGCGGCATGAGGGCCGAGCGATTTGCGGCAAGGCGAACCTATCTTGTTGGCGAAGCAGCGCATGTTTTTCCGCCCGTTGGGGCGCAAGGCTTGAACATGTCGCTGCGTGATGCTGGTCACATGGTGGATGTGGTGCTGGGCCATGATGATGCGGGGTCAGACATCGCCATGCAGACGTACAATGCGCTGCGTCGGTTTGATGTGTGGCCACGGCAGATGGCCATCTCGCTGATGAACCGTTCTCTGCTCTCCGATATACTGCCGCCACACCTTGCGCGGGCAGCGGGGCTCGCTGCAGTCGCCATGGTGCCACCCTTGCGCCAGTTTGCAATCCGCGAAGGCCTCAGCCCTTCCGGTGGCCTGCCCTTCGCCATGCGGGGTTGAAAACGAACGAAGGCCCGGGGCGTGTCGCACCGGGACTTCAGTCCTTGCAGGGGACGTTTTCTCAGTTTGATGCGGTGGTGGAGGCCATGTATTTCATTGGGTCAAGGGCGGTTGCACCTTTGCGCACTTCGAAGTGCAACTGGGGGCTTGACACTGAACCGGTCTGGCCAGCCTTGGCAATCACAGCACCGCGTTCAATCTTGTCGCCACGCTTCACAAACAGTTCCTTGGCATGGGCGTAGGCCGTCACATAGCCGCCGGGATGACGGATCAGCACGAGATTGCCATAGCCTTTCAACTCATTGCCCGCATAGGCCACGACACCCGTGTCAGCAGCCCGCACTGACGTTCCTTCGGGTACAGCAATGTTGATGCCCTCGTTCTTAAGTCCGCCAGGCTTGTTGCCGAAGCCGGAAATCACCTTGCCCTTGAGGGGCCAGCGGAGAGAAAGACCGGCAGCGGGAGAAGCCGGGGCTTCAGCCATCTCGACGGGTTCTTTCAGCTTCGGCTTTGCTGCTGCCACTTGCTTCTTGGGAGCTTCGCCAATGGCAGCCTCTCCGTCGATGTTCTCAGCATCAGCCGATTGTTCTTCTTCAGCAAGTGAAAGTGCCGACTTCTTCTTCGTCTTGACGGGCTTTGCGATGGGTTCGTTATCGGCAATCTGTTCCTGTTCGACAACAGGCTTCAAGGTCTTGCCGCCAGGGATTTTGACTTGCTGACCCAACGACAATTGCTTGTCCTTGTCGAGCTCGTTGGCATCAGCAATGGCAAAGGGTGACACGCCATACTTGCGGCCCAGGGCGTACAACGTTTCGCCTTCAGCAACGGTGTGGACAGTTCCGCCTTTGCGGCTTTTTGCGACCGGTTTAGCATCAGGCACATCTTCTTCCACAACAGGCTTCGACTGGTTGAACTTGATTTTCTTTCTTGGCACCACAACGGCTTCCGCGACATCTTCTTCAGGTGCCGCAACAATCCTTGGCTGCTTCAACTTCAGCTTCTTCGGTTGGGTAACTTCTGCTTCGACTGTTTCTTCTTCAGGAACTGCAACCAGCCTGGGCTTTGCGGCTTTCGCCTTTTTGAACGGCGCTTTCACAGCAACAGGAGCCACATAATCTTCGGTCGCTGGTTCAGCTTCAACGACGACTTCTTCAGGCGGAGCAACGAGACGCGGTTTCCTGGATGTGAGCTTGGGCTGCTTGTAAGCAGGCGCATAGGCTGACGCGTAGTCCTTGGGTTTTGCCATAGGAATGGCAGCGCGCTTCACGGGCGTTTCTTCGATCACTTCATCAGAAGATGCCGCATCATAGCTCGGCGCTTCATAAGCCGGAGTCCGGTATTTGGGCTTTGCAATCTTTTTGGGCTTCGGCACCGACGCTGTGTAAACAGGATCAGCATCCGACGGATTGTCATAGGCCGACTGGAAACGCTCAATGCTGTTGGAACAACCGGCCAGCAACGCTGCAGTGGCAACGGTCACGAGTGCCTTGGCGACAAAGCAACGGGTCAAAGAACAACGCATACGCAAACTCCGGTACTAACAAACTCACTGAACAGAGAATGACGGTTTTGGGTTAAAGGAGCGTTAGCGTTAACGCCCGATCTGAAAATACTTGTGCGCTCAACGTTCCACGACAACTGTGGCGCCGACGGCGACACGGTCATAGAGGTCGATAACCTGCTCGTTCAACATGCGAATGCAGCCGGAGGACACGGCCTTGCCGATGCTCCAGGGCTGCGTGGTGCCGTGAATGCGAAATTCGGTTGTGCCAATGTAAAGTGCGCGAGCACCCAACGGATTTTCCGGGCCGCCTTCCACTTCATCGGGCAGAAAATGTCCGCGCCTGGCTTCGCGTTCAATCATGACCAGCGGTGGACGCCATGTGGGCCATTCCGCCTTGCGGGAAATCGTGTTGCGGCCAGACCAGGTGAAACCGCCACGGCCCACACCGACCGCGTATCGCAAAGCCTGGCCGCCTGGCAGCACGTAATAGAGCTTTCTCTCTCCGGTCTTGATGAGAATGGAACCGGGTTTCAGGTCACGCGAGAATGAAACAGTCTGGACGGCAAGACGTGCATCGTTGGAGGCGATGCCGTAGTCCAGGTTTTCGGGACCGTTCTGTTGCATGGCGTAGTCTTCGCTGCCACCCATGGCACCGAGGATTTCGAATGTGGCTTTTTTGCTGTGGGCTGGAGATGCCAAAGCGACCGCTGCCGCGATAGCCAGAACCAATGTTCTCATGCACATTCCATCCTTCATCACTGCGTTCAAAATGGCAGGTCAGACTTAATCTTGATTTAAGCGACTGAGTTGACGAAGGGTTAAGGCGGCGAGTCGGTGCGACACCGGATGTTTCCAGCCCGGCGCGATGTCAAGGATGGGCAAAAGCACGAAGGTTCGTTGTTCGATGCCGCGATGTGGCAAGGTGAGCGGCTTCACCGTTACGCGAGAGCCTTTGCGGCGCAGCCCGTGATAGTCCAGCAAATCCAGGTCAAGCGTGCGCGGCCCCCAGCGCTTCAGGCGCTTGCGCCCCGCACTCCGCTCAATCATGTGGAGTGCCCGCATGAGTGCTTCCGGCGACATGGCGGTTTCAACCCGCGCGACGGCATTGACATAGTTGGGCTGGTTCAGAACGCCGAAGGGCGCGGTCTCGATCAGGCGTGAAACCATCCGTACACGGATATTACAACCTGCCATCTCTTCGATTGCGCGCTCAACCGTATGACGCGGGGTTCCCCAAGGGCCATTGAGATTGCTGCCCAGCGCAATGAGAATCATGCTTGCAGCGCTTTCAGCATATCGGCGGCATTCTCAGCAGGCTTTGCAACTGGATAGATATCGCGGATGATTATGCCATTTTGAATCAGCATAGTGCGGCGCTTGAGAAAATCTGCGCGGCCCGCGCTGAAGGTTTCCAATTGCAATGCCATAGACACATGTCGTTTCGCGTCTGACAAAAAAGAAAACCGAAGTTTGTTGCGCCTGACGAAATCCTTTTGCCAGGCTGTTGTCTGAAAGCTCACGCCGAAGATTCTGACTTCCAGCGCTGCAAATTCACCATGCAGTTGTGAAAATGCAAGAGCCTGAGGTGTTGAACCGTGGGCCCCCAAGATATCGTCCCAGTCTTCTGGGTCAGGGTGACCCGGTCTTCCGGTATAGGGATAGAAGAAAACAATGCTGCGTCCGGCAAGCCTAGACAGATTGACGAGGGAACCATCAGTAGCGGGTAAACTAACGTCTGGCAGATTCACGCCGAGCATGGCTATCGCATTTGGCAACAAAGGGACCTCTCCCCCGCTTCGCGGACCCTCCCCAAAGGGCAGGGACTCGTGGTGAGTGTCCCCCACAAGGTCATCGAGGGAGGTGGTTTCAGCGAGTCCCTCCCCTCTGGGGAGGGTGCCCGAAGGGCGGGAGAGGTCACCCCTTGTCCCTCAACAGGCGTCCCTTCTCGCGGTTCCATTCACGCTCCTTCGTATTCTCGCGCTTGTCATGCAGCTTGCGGCCCTTGGCCAAAGCGATGTCAACTTTCACACGGCCACGCGGATTGAAGAAGATTTTGAGTGGCACGATCGTGAGGCCCTCGCGCAACACACCAACGGCCAAGCGGTCGATCTGTTTGCGATGCAGCAGCAAGCGGCGTGGTCGCTTCGGTTCATGGTTGAAGCGGTTGGCCTCGCGGTACTCCGGAATGTTCGAATTGAATAGCAAGAGTTCATTACCATTCATGGCGGCGTAGGCCTCGCCCAGATTGACATGCCCCACGCGCAGCGACTTGACCTCGGAGCCCTTGAGTTCAATGCCGGCTTCGAAAGTTTCCATCAATTCATAGTCAAAGCGGGCGCGGCGGTTGTCGCCCTTGACGACGATGCCGCTCCTTGCCCCTGACTTTTTCGCGCCACCGCTTTTTGCGGACATGTCAGTTGATCAGTCCGGCATGCTTCATGGCCTGCTGGACCGCTTTCTTGGTGGCATCAGTCACGGGCACCATGGGCAGACGCGCTTCAGGCGTGCAGTGACCCAGCAGGCTCACGGCATATTTGATGGGGCCGGGATTGGTTTCCACAAACAGCGCGTGGTGCAGTGGCATCAAGCGGTCCTGCAATTTAAGTGCCGCCTTGTAATCGCCACGCAACGTTGCTTCCTGAAATTCCGCGCAGAGGCGCGGAGCCACGTTTGCGGTCACGGAAATACAACCAACACCACCGTGCGCATTGAAGGCCAAGGCGGTTCCGTCTTCGCCTGAAAGCTGAATGAAGCCTTCGCCTGATGCCAGTCGTTGGAGCGATGGCCGCGTGAGATCGGCAGTTGCGTCTTTGGTGCCGATGATGTTCTGACAATCCTTGGAAAGGCGTGTCAGCGTTTCAACGCCCATGGCCACAACAGTGCGGCCCGGAACGTTATAGACAAAAATGGGAATATCGACCGTATCGGCAATCGCCTTGTAGTGTTGGTACAGACCCTCCTGGGTGGGCTTGTTGTAATAAGGGCAGACGATCAGGGCGGCATCGGCGCCCGCCTTCTTAGCGTGGGCAGCATACTCAATCGCTTCAGCGGTATTGTTAGAACCTGCGCCCGCGATAACAGGCACCTTGCCCTTGGCCTCTTCCACGCAGATCTCGATCAGGCGCTTGTGCTCAGCAGGGGTCACGGTAGGGCTTTCACCCGTGGTGCCAACGGGAACCAGACCGTGGCTTCCCTCTTTTATCTGCCACGCCACGAATTTGCGGAAGGCTGCTTCGTCAACAGCACCATCCTTCATCGGTGTAATCAAGGCAGGAAAAGATCCTTGGAATTTCACGGCATCCTCACATTCATCTGGTTGGGTAAGAAGTTCTAAACCATAAAAGGATTAGGGTATCTGATCGAAGCAACCCCGCGTCCTTTGAAAGTCGCGGCACCATAGTCGTTCATATTCGGAACGGCAAGCAAACGCGCGATTGGCCGCATTGCCGTCGCAATCCGCCCTTATCGGGCAGCTTGACCCTCCGGAATTGTGCGTTTGTCAGGAGTTGGAGTAAACATGTTTCCGGAGTTGAACCGTCGTTCCGCGTTGAAGGGCCTGTTTGCTGCGTCTGCTGTCGCCATGCTACCATTTGTGGGCATGGTTGGCGAGTCTGAAGCCGCCAACCCCATGGCCATAGCCGCCGTCAAAGAGGCCCTGCGCGGTAATTTCACCGATGCAGGGGCCTTTGCCAATCGGTCTGGCGACACGGCGGCCATCAAGCTGGTGGAACTCCTGTATCTCAAGGATCACGGCAAGGACGTGGGCTTTCAGCGCATCCGGGATTTTCAGACCGCAGCGCCAAAGTGGCCCTTGTCCGAGACACTAAAAAAGCGTGCCGAGCAATCGCTTCTTCAAAATCCGCAGGCCGCAGAAACTGTGGTGGACTATTTTTCATCCAACGAAACCCTCACGTCTGAAGGCCATGCGGCCCATGCGCGCGCACTCTATCAACTTGGTCGCAATGATGAGGCCAAGTCGGCCCTGCGAAGAAGCTGGATGAAAACTGATCTTGAAGGCGATGTGGAAAAACGCATCGCGTCCGAGTTCGGCGGACAATTGACGGCAGCAGATCACAAGGCCCGGTTGGGCCGCTTGATTTATGCACAACAGCCTACCGCAGCCGCGCGCCACGCCAAGCGTTTGGGTGCTGATCAGCAGAAGGTGGCACAGGTGGCGCAGTTGTTGTTGCGCGGAGCGGGTGGGGCTGAAGGCGCCTATGCCAATTTGCCGTCGTCCCTGAAAAACGAACTGCCGTTGCGTTATGCCTTGGCGAGGCTCTATCGGAAACAAGAAAAATTCGGCAAGGCCCGCAGCATTCTGCTTGCCGCCCCCGGCACGGCTGCGGAACTGGGTGATCCAGGGGCGTGGTATGACGAGCGTCGCATCATCGCACGTCGCTCCATCGGTCCTTACAACAAGGACACATGGAGTGCGGCTTATCAGATTGCCAGCCGTCACGGCATGACGTCAGGCGAAGATTTGCCAGATGCAGAATTTCTCGCGGGCTGGATTGCGCTTCGCTATGGCCGCAAGACGGACACTGCAGCCATCCATTTCCAGCGTCTGATTGACTCGGCAACATCGCGCACTGACAGGGCGCGTGGATTTTACTGGCTAGGTCGGGCAGCACTTGCTGCTGGTGACAAAGGTTCGGCCAACAAGCATTTCAAGACGGCTGCACAGCATTCGACAATCTATTATGGTCAGCTTGCGCGCGAGCATGTGGGGCTTGGCGGCATACCAGAAGAAATTGCCGGTGACGGTTCTTCTGCCAGTGCACGTTCACGCGTGGAAAATGACGAA
Organism: Hyphomicrobiales bacterium; assembly: GCA_031398425.1. Taxonomy (GTDB): domain Bacteria; phylum Pseudomonadota; class Alphaproteobacteria; order Rhizobiales; family Aestuariivirgaceae; genus Aestuariivirga. The sequence continues at coordinate 9,522 of JANNNG010000325.1, forward strand.
GTCATCCGTGCACTGAGGATCATGCACAAGGCTTCCGGCAAAGCCAACCTGCATATGTTTCTGTATTCGATTGCCAGCCGCTTCAAGACCGTTGATGAAATGAATGCTGCTGCCGACATTGTGCACGGTATGGGCGGTACCTTCATGTCACTCAAGCTCGCCAAGGCCGCAGGCCAGTTCAAGGTTGATATTGACTCGTGGGCCTATCCTGTGCGCGGGCTTCCGAACTGGCAGCAAATTGGAAAGCCCGTCGAAAAAGCTCTGGTGTTTGGTCTTTCCCGGCAGGAAAGCGAATTCAATCCAGAAGCGGGCAGCCGCGTGGGGGCACAAGGTCTGATGCAGCTGATGCCGGGCACGGCGCGGCTGGTGGCGCGGCAATACCGTTTGCCCTATGTGCAATCGAAGTTGAAAGGCGATCCGGCCTATAATGTGAAACTGGGTGCGGCGCATCTTGCCGATCTCGTGTCGGATTACAATGGTTCCTATGTTCTCACACTCGTGGCCTACAATGCGGGGCCGCGCCGTGCCAGGGAGTGGGTGCAGCAGTTTGGTGATCTTCGCTCAGGTCAGGTAGATCCCATCGACTGGGTTGAAAACATACCGTTCCAGGAGACGCGGCAATATGTGCAGAAGGTTTTGCAGAACCTGCACATCTATCGCTCGCGCCTTGCACCCAAGACAGTGCGTACGATGACAGCTGATCTCAAACGCGGCATGCCGTCGGATGTGAATGTCGCGTCAATCAGCGAACCCGAAGAAAAGGATTGCGGCAGCGCCTTGACGTCGTTCCTGAGCGGTTGTGACTGAGCGGGAACATTGGCACACTTCCGCTGATGGCACGCGGCTGTTTGCCCGCGATCATGGACCATTGCAAAGCGGATTGACTCCGCTGCTGTGCTTGCCAGGGTTGACCCGAAATTCTCGCGATTTCGAGCCTGTATTTAATCGCTTCGCCATATCGCGCCGCGTGATCGCCATGGATTTTCGCGGACGGGGAAATTCTCAGTATGCTGATGATCCACAGACCTATCGGCCTGATGTCGAATTACAGGATACGCTCGGATATCTGGATGCGCTTGGGCTTGATCGAGTCGCCGTGCTTGGCACATCACGCGGCGGTATTGTGGGTACGTTGATGGGAACTTTGGCCAAGCCGCGCTTGGCGGGCTTGTGCCTGAACGATGTGGGGTGCAAGCTTGAAGCGGAAGGCCTCCTGCGCATCATGGGATACGTCGGCACAGAACGTAAATTCAGGACGTGGGAAGACACGGCGGCTCACTTCGCACAATCCACCGTTGGATTCAGCGGCGTAACATTGCAAACATGGTCGCTGGTGGTCAAACGCATTTACAAAGACACCGACAGCGGCATCGTGCACAATCACGATCTGGCGCTTGGTCAGACACTGCCTTCGCCGGATGACGTCGTGCAAGGCAAAGTCGCAGAACTATGGGGTCTGCTGCCGGCTTTGACCGACGTGCCGTTCGCATTGTTGCGCGGCGCAGCATCCGATCTGTTGTCTGCAGAAACCGTTGCGCGCATGGCTGACGCTGTTCCTGATCTCGTCACCACCACTATTGCCAATCGGGGTCATGTTCCGTTTCTGGATGAACCTGAAAGTGTGGCCGCACTTCAGAAATGGCTCGAAAGAGTTGATCTTCTGAATTAGAGCGCGTGCTGCAATATATAGACGATCAGCGGAATGGTGATCACTGAAACAGCTGTCGTCGTGATGACGGCGGCCCCTGATCCCGCCACATAAGCATTATATTGTCGGGCGAGTATGAAGGCGTTGGTGGCGGTGGGGAGCGCTGCCATCATTACCGCGACCTGCAGCCAGACAACATCCGCCGAAACGAAAAGCGTCACTGCGCCAAAAGCCAGAAGCGGATGTAAGATGATCTTGATGAAACCCAGTGTCCCCAGTTCGCGGTTGAATTCTGGTTTGCCGCGCAGGCTTACGGTCACACCCATCGCAAACAGCGCCACCGGTGCAGCGGACCGCATCAGCATTTCGATGATGGTCAACAAGCCGCCACTGGGTTGCCATTTCAAGGCAGTGGCCACGGCACCCAACATGGTTGCGATGTTGAAGGGGTGGGTCGCAACATCCCACAGGATTTTCCCCAACATCTGGATTTTGTTTTGAGAAGAGTTTTGCAGGCTTGCAAAGATGGCGGTCAGCACGAACAGCACGACGATGTCGAAACAGAACACCAGTGCGGCTGGAACGCCTGCGGATTGCCCGAAGAAAGCAACAGCAAGTGGAAGGCCCATGTAGCCGATGTTGCCATAGGCCGCGGATGTGCCCATCAAGGCAGCTTCGCGTGGAGATGCGTTGTAAAATTGCCTCGCGGCAAAAAGCATCAGCAGGAAGCAGATGGTGGTGGCCCCAGCCGTGGCTACGACGAACAGGGGGTTCGCCAGTTTTTCCAGTGGTGTTTGCGCCACGATCATGAAAATCAGTGGTGGCAGGGCGAAATAGAGCACGTAGATATTGAGCCAGGCCAGTCCTTCCTCGCTCTTCTTCCAGATGCGGCCCGCGATGACACCCAGCAGAATCAAGCCAAAGAACGGGAGGGCGATATTCAGGATTTCGAGCATGCTCACTCCCTCTTGCCTTCCTTTGCGAGGCTTGGCAATGAGGGGGAATGAACAGCATGCGCACAGCGAAATTCGGAATTGGTCAGATCGTCAAACACCGGTTGTTTGAATTTCGCGGGGTCATTTTTGATGTGGATCCGGAATTCAACAACACCGATGAATGGTACAATGCCATTCCACAGGAGGCACGGCCGGCCAAGGACCAGCCGTTTTATCACCTGCTCGCCGAGAATGAGGAAACCGAATATACGGCCTATGTTTCAGAACAAAACCTGCTGAAAGATGACCCCGCCTCGCCCATCCGGCACCCGCAAGTGAACGAGTATTTCAGGGGATATGATCACAAGCAGGGGCGCTATGTGCCGTTGGGCGGCAGAACCCACTAAATTTTCCTATTGACATTAACTCCTATTTGTTCTATTTATGTTCCTGTGACGGGTCAGTCCCCGGCATCGGCTGATTGACATCGTAAATGTGCCTTGGAGAGGCTTTAAACCTTCAAAACGCCAGCTGCCGCGAGCAGATGGTGCGGGGACGCCCGCAACCATTTGTTCGCTGTCAGGCCCGAAACAGCCCGGCGATCAACTTGGCTTCATGCTGCGGGAAGACTGATGCAATGGATGCCTCTGCCCCGTGTTGCATCAGGATGGTTGACAGCACGTCGCGGAAATCCGTTGTCACAGCAAGATCCATGCCCTCGTCGAGCTGCTCGGTGGCAAGACCTGGCCAGCGACCGAAGCTTTGACCACCGTTCACCTGATCACCCAGCACCATCATCAGGCCGCCGTGGCCGTGGTCTGTGCCGCCGCTTTCGTTGGCTTTGACACGCCTGCCGAACTCACTCATCACGACGATGGTCGTGGGGTGACCGATCGCATCGAGATGATCGTGGAAAGCAAGCAAACTTGCCGCCATGGTGCCTGCGAGTGATGAGAACTGTGCGGCCTGATTGTCGTGCATGTCCCAACCGTCAAGATCAGCCGTGGCCAGGTGAATGTCTGGATTGACGCGCATCATTTCGGCCAGAAAGCGCAGCTTCTTGCCAAAGTCATGGTCAGGATAGCTGATGCCGTTGGGCAGATCCTTCAGCGTGGGTTGGCGGTTGCTGTCGCGCTCCAATTTGCCTGCAAGAAAACCGGTTGCGGCAATCGCTTGTTTGCTGGCGCGGTCCAGGTCTGAATCGCCACTATGCATACCCATGAGCACCTCGCGGAAATTGGCGGATGGCATCCAGTCCACATCCCACACATCGCTGATCGGCAATGCTGTTTCGCATAGGGACAGGGATTGCGGCATGGCGCCGCCAAGGCAGAGCGTTGACCCCGGCGCGGTTTTGCCCAAGCCTGCGACAAGCCTTGTCAACCAGCCATCACGCGGCAGATTGAAAGCATCGGTGCTCACACCACGTTCAATCAAGTCCATTGCCTGGAAATGGCTGCGGGTTGCGTTGTTCAAGCCTGCGGCTGGGATGAGCGCCAACTGCTTCTTGGTCCACAAGTGGTGCAAGGGTTTGGCAGCAGGATTCAGCAAGAATTCCGTGCCACCTGCAATCTCGCCCAGGGAAAGCCCACGGTTTTCACCCGTCGCCACAACGCGCAACTCAAGGGGGCGTAATGAAAAATAGGCCCTGTCATCAACAGGTGCCACGAGGTTCAAAACATCCATGCCACCGCGCAGAAACACAACGACGAGCGAACGATCAACGGGTGCTGCGGCGCGGGCCCAGTTGACGCTGAATTGAGGCAGCGTGGCAGCTGCGGCGGCGGATAAAAACTGGCGACGGTTGAACATCATGATTACACCGTTTGATAAGAGGGGGATGCAGAGAGAATGGTGAGCGCCTGTGCCATGGTCCAGCGTTCGCTTTCTTTGAAGCTGACGCGCCTTTCGGACTCGCCGAATTCCTTGGCCAGCAAGATAGCACTTTGCGCGGCAAGATCTGCGTCCAGACCCAGGGTATCTGCCCAGTGCTGTGCGAAACCTGTGATGGTTGACCATTCACGATCAGCATTTTGCGCCATGATCTTCGTCCAGATCTCCGACATGCCGCGCCAGCGCCGCACGAGATGGCCCGGTGATTGCCAGTAGGCAGAGGCAAGTGGGTGCCCCGCAGGCGATGGCCAGCCATAAAGACTGTGACCCATACCGTTCAGCAGCCAAGCATGGGCCTGCTCAGGCGGTAGCACCACGCCCACGCTACGCTGCATGGAAGCAAACAGGAACAGGGGACGCTGCAGACGTGGCGCTGCATCAGCGAATTCCCGAGACAGCAGTATGTGGGCGATGACTTGAGCCAGTTGGTCCTTGGCAACTGCAGCATTGGTGAAGACCTGTGCAGCAGACTTCACCAGATCAGGAGGTGGTTTGTCTGCTACAAAGCGTCTGCACAGGCGATAGCAAACATAATGTGCAGTGGCCGGATGAAATGCCACCAGATCCAGAACCTTGCGGCCATCGGCAAGTGGCGCCGTGTGCGGATCAAACTCTGCGCCCAGTACGCGCTTCTGATAGGGGTCGTGCCATTGTTCAGTGTAGGTAAACTCGCCCGTGTTTGGCAGGTTCACTCCTTCGCTTACATATTGCCCTCCGCAATAGGTCCAGCCGGTAAAGGCGCGGGCCGCTTCGTAGACATCCTGATCGATGAAACCTTCGGGCTTACCATCCAATGCGCCCGGCACTTCACGCCAACGATCAAATGTTGCGTTGAGATAGGCGGGGGCACCCATGCTATGCAGTTCGAGCAATTCGCGTGCGTAGTTTTCATTGGCGGGCGAGGCCTTGCTTGACGCGTTATTGAGATAGGCCAACATCGCAGTTGATGAAGCCACGGCTTCCAGCATGTCGCGGAAATTTCCGAGGGCGTGGACGCGCAACACATCCTGGTCATAGGTGGGCAGCGCTATGGCGACGTCCTCAACTGCGTCCCGGTTAACGGCGAAATGATCACGCCAAAAATCCGTCACGGTTTCGCGTAGCTGTGCTTCGGACAGTGTTGCCCGCAACAGCGTTGCGGCGTGCAGTTCATCGGCGGGGCGCACGCGCTCGGCCCATGGCATTTTGGTTTCCCAGTCTGCAAGGTGCCACAGGTCCCGAATGGGCTTGTGCAACAATTGCAGCGGGCAGTTTTCCTTTCTGGCGGGAAAACCGTCGCTTGCTTCGTATTCGATGGGAAGCGTGACCTCCGACATTCTTGCAGCCACTTCGGCGCTGTCTTTGACTGGCATTTGCAACTGGCCTTTGACCCAGCCGACCCAGCCGTCTTTTGCCAGACGCTGTATGTCAGCGGTTCCCGCGCGAATTCCTGCGCGGTTGACTTTGTTCAATTCTGACAAAGCCATGCGAAATTCCCCCTTTGGCACGAGCCTTATAGGTTGAGTCGGTAAACGTTATTTTTTGAATGGGGCCATAATCAGGCTGTTGTTATGGGTGTGCTTTTTGCCCTAATCCTTGCAGTCATGAAAAAGCTCCCCGCATCCATGCAGCAGAGGGTCGAACGCGTGGGCGCTGCCTTGCCACACTATCCGCAACTGCCAAAACTGTTTGCGGACACGTTCAGCAATACATGGTCCACCACGCTGCGGCCTCATGCCGATGGCAGCGTGTTTGTGATCACGGGCGATATTCCGGCCATGTGGCTGCGTGACTCGGCGGCACAGGTCCGGCCCTATCTGCAGCTTGCGAAAACGGATTCGCATTTTTCTGATCTCATTGCGGGCGTGATCAAGCGGCAGGTGCAGTACATACTGCTCGACCCCTATGCCAATGCCTTCAATGAAAGTGCCAATGGTCAATGTCACAACCGCGACAAGACGGAGATGAGTGATTGGGTCTGGGAGCGCAAGTATGAGCTTGATTCACTCTGTGCGCCGTTGAAGCTTGCGCATGACTTGTGGGCGACAACGGGCCGGGTCGATCATATCGATGAAACATTTGAACAAGCGGCACGATTGATCATTGCCACGATCAGAATGGAACAAAACCACGCCAATTCAAACTACAGCTTTGAACGCCCTGAAGGACCTGCGAGTGATACGCTGGCACATGAAGGACGCGGTGCTCCGGTGGCTTTGACCGGAATGAGCTGGTCAGGCTTTCGCCCCAGTGATGATGCTTGCGCTTACAACTATCTCATACCATCAAACATGTTGGCGGTTGTGGCGCTTGAGTGTCTGGCGAAACTTCCGTTGCAACATGTTGTTCCAAAGCTGGACGCACGGCGGCTTGCGTCTGAAATTCGTGATGGCATTGAAAATCATGGCATCTTCGATCATCCGCGTTTTGGTGAAATCTACGCTTATGAAACTGATGGCTCAGGCAATTTCAATCTGATGGATGACGCCAATGTGCCGAGTCTGCTTGCCATGCCCTATCTGGGCTATTGCGATGTCAGTGAAGCGCGCTATCAGGCGACGCGCGCGTTCGTGCTGAGCAAGGACAATCCGTTTTACTTTGAAGGCGAGGCTGCGATTGGCGTTGGCAGTCCGCATACACCCACGGATTATATCTGGCCGATTGCACTGTGCATGCAGGGCATCACATCGCAGTCACGCGATGAGAAACTGGCCTTGCTTGAAGTGCTGATGCGCACACATGCGGGCACGGGGCTGATGCATGAAGGATTTCACAAGGATGATCCGACACAGTTCACGAGGCCGTGGTTCGCCTGGGCCAATTCGATGTTTGCGGAGTTTGTGATGGATGTGTGTGGGATCTGAGGGGCCGCGCGTGACGACCCCCTAAATTACGCCGCAACAGCCTCAGGCTCGACTGCCTTGCCCTGCTTTGGACCTGAATCCTTGCCCTTTTCGTTCACGTCACGGTCAACAAATTCAATGACAGCCACAGGCGCATTGTCGCCCATGCGGAAACCAGCCTTCATGATGCGGAGATAACCGCCGTGACGGTCCTTGTAGCGGGCGGCGAGCACGTCGAACAGCTTCTTCACCTGATCCAGATCCTTGATCTGTGAAATTGCCTGACGGCGCGCGTGCAGATCACCCTTCTTGGCCAGCGTGATCAGCTTTTCAACGATGGGACGCAGGTCCTTCGCCTTGGGCAGGGTTGTTACAATCTGCTCATGCTTAATGAGCGAGGCCGACATGTTTGCGAACATCGACTTCCTGTGGGCCGATGAGCGGTTCAGGCGGCGTCCGCGAAATCCATGATGCATGATAGTTCTCCTAACTCAGTCTCAGCAGTATTTAGTAGTGTGACTCGAGCTTCTTGGCGAGCTCGTCAATGTTTTCAGGCGGCCAGTTCGGCACTTCCATGCCAAGGTGCAGACCCATCTGTGCGAGAACTTCCTTGATCTCGTTCAGGGACTTGCGGCCGAAGTTTGGTGTGCGGAGCATTTCGGCTTCGGTTTTCTGGATGAGATCGCCGATGTAGACGATGTTGTCGTTCTTCAGGCAGTTTGCCGAACGCACCGAGAGTTCTAGTTCGTCCACCTTTTTGAGGAGTGCTGCGTTGAACGGCAGTTCCGAACGCTGCTCTTCTACGATGTGGTGCACGGGTTCCGAGAAGTTGATGAAGACCGAGATCTGATCCTGCAAAATACGGGCGGCATAGGCCACGGCATCATCTGGCGTCACGGCCCCGTTGGTTTCAACGGTCATGATCAGTTTGTCGTAGTCCAGAACCTGGCCTTCGCGGGTGGCTTCCACGCGGTAGGACACCTTGCGCACGGGCGAATAGATCGAGTCAACGGGGATGAGCCCGATGGGTGCATCTTCCGGGCGGTTCTTGTCGGCTGGCACATAGCCCTTGCCATTCATGACATTGAATTCCATGCGGATTTCAGCGCCTTGGTCGAGGGTGCAGATGACATGTTCAGGGTTCAACACCTGCACATCCGCAATCTGCTGAATGTCGCCGGCGCGAACAATGCCGGGGCCTTCCTTGCGCAAGGAAAGTCGCTTGGGTCCTTCAGCGTGCATCGCGAAAGCGATTTCCTTGATGTTCAGGATGATGTCGGTCACGTCTTCGCGTACACCGGCGATGGACGAGAACTCGTGCAAAACGCCATCGATGT
>JANNNG010000023.1:0-35265 GCA_031398425.1 Hyphomicrobiales bacterium
CGCGCACATAAATGTAACCCACGTTGCAAGCCATGGCCATGCCAGCGAGCAAACAGCCTTCGACCAGCAAATGCGGGTCATGCCGCATGATCTCGCGGTCTTTGCACGTGCCGGGTTCGGATTCATCAGCGTTCACTACGAGGTAATGCGGACGTTCACCCACTACCTTGGGCATGAACGACCACTTGAGGCCAGTCGGGAACCCAGCGCCGCCACGGCCACGCAGACCCGAAGCCTTCACCTCATTGACAATCCAGTCCCTGCCCTTGTCGATAAAGGACTTGGTATCGAGCCACGCACCGCGTTGCTTGGCACCTTCAAGGCCCCAATCATGTAGGCCGTAGAGGTTGGTGAAGATGCGGTCTTTGTCAGCGAGCATTATTTCGCGCTCCTGCAAGCGTAGCGACTAATAAAGTCGGCGATTGAGCTATCAACCAGTGGTCCAAATTTTCCGTCTAATTTTTGAGACGCCAATTCATCTATAGTTTCAGCATCCCCGGTATATCGAAATGTCATTCGAGAGCAGTTGACTTCACGACGAGCAAAGCTGGTTCCCGACGAACCCTCTCGACGAGTTTCAATTTGCACAATCGGCTTTTTCAGCTTCTTAAGAGAGAGCACGAAGTATGAAGCGCTTGGGTCGCTCTGGACCCTTATCTGAGTTTCAGCGGCCTCAACGGTTCCAATTGAAGCCAAGGTCAAGCCGACTATGGAATGAGCAATTAAGTTCATAACTTCTTCCCCGGCTTTTCGCCAACTGCACTGTCAGGCCGCCATCCCTTGGCTAGTTTTTTCGATTGTTTGACCCATTCGTCACGTTTGGCGCGGCCTTTGAAGCCTTCGAGCTTCTCGTCAACCCACGCCAATTCCTTTGCGGACCAATTGGCGATCTGATCAAAGTGCCATATGCCGATTCTATTGAGCAGCTTTTCGAGTGCTGGACCAACGCCCCAGATCAGTTTGAAATCATCGGCCTTGCCATGCGGCTTTTTCAACAATTCCGGGCGGCCATCAATGGCGCGAGCAGCGGATTTGATGGCGGGCTTTGGCGGATCGATGATGCGGGTCGCGGCGGGCTTTGATTTGGCTTTGATCTTGGTGGTGGATTTCACCACTTCATCCTTCGTCACGCGGACAATGCCGGTTTCAGCCTGCGCCTTTTCCGTCATGACAAGGCCGGGTGCGGTTGAGGCCGCTTCCTTGGCATTGACGGATTTTATCTGCGCTTCAACCTGTCTGGACACGAGAGTGACCGGACGAATGTCTTCTGCTGTCGGCTTGGTCGTCGAAGCTGATGGAATTGGTTCTTTGGTCGCTGGCACCGGAGCAACGGCGGCTGCGACGACCGGAGCAACGGGTGCGGCTGGCGGCGGCGGAGATGGAGCTTCCACGCGCTTGAAGCTGCGCTGACCTTTATAGAGTGACTTGTCGGTCAACGTCGAAGCACCACCTTCAGCCATGGAATACTGCCGGTCAATCTGCGGGCCGGGTTTGACGTGCTTTCCAGCCTGCCAGAGGTCAATCAATTCTTCCAATTTGGCGGGTGTCAAATCTTCGTAAGTGTCCTTGAACACCTGCACCATCGGCGCGTTGACGCAAGAGCCAAGGCACTCCACCTCTTCCCAACTCATCGAGCCGTCAGCATTCAGATGAAAGGGCTGCGGATGGATTTTGCGTTCGCAGACCTTGCGTAAATCTTCAGCGCCACGCAACTGGCAGGCAATGGTGCCGCAAACCTGAATGTGCGCTTTGGTTCCGACAGGCGAAAGCTGGAACATGGTATAAAACGTCGCCACTTCAAGCACGCGGATATAGGCCATATCCAGCATGTCCGCGATATATTCAATCATCGGACGCGAGGTCCAGCCATCCTGCTCCTGCCCGCGCCAGAGAAGCGGAATAACAGCCGAGGCCTGCTTGCCAGCGGGGTATTTTGCGATGCAAGTTTTCGCCCACGCGAGGTTTTCAGGCGTGTAGGCGAAGAACGCAGGTTGAACAGGATCGAGACGACGAACGCTCACTGATCTACCTCACCGAAAATATCTTCCATCGAAATATCAATGCCTGGTGGATCAAACACCATCTGACCGGAGCGTACGATTGCGGTTAGTACTTTATCATTCTCAAGTCGTTTATGATGTAAGACATAACGCTCTTCAGGCTTCACAATGATGTAGTGTTGTATCGAAGGTACAGAAAAATAGTCTGCCAATTTGTCTTGTGTGTCCGAAATTTCAGAAGAAGGGGAAATTACTTCAACAACAATCACAGGGCTATCAAGTAGCAAACTTTTTGGGTCGACTTTTTTGCCACATTGCACCGAAGCGTCGGGTTCACGTCCAGTATCCTTGTTGATCTTCACAGTCATGCCATCAGTGAATACCTCACAAGGTAGTCCAGCTTTAAAAATTGAATTCTTCAAAGCAATTGCAACGAAAAATTTCAAACGGACATGCTGGGCCGTTTCTGAAGCCATTTTCACAACTTCACCACGGACCAATTCATAGCGACCCTCAGCACCCTCATATTGTTCAAGGTACTGTTCAACCGTGAGATGGGATTTTGCTTTTGTGGCCATTATCTGTCCACCTCACCAAACACAATATCAATCGAACCCAGCACCGCCGAGACATCCGCCAGCATGTGGCCGCGGCATAGCCAGTCCATGGCTTGCAGGTGGGCAAAGCCCGGAGCTCTCAGGCGACAGCGGTAGGGTTTGTTGCTGCCGTCGCTGACGAGGTAGACGCCGAACTCACCCTTGGGTGCTTCGACGGCGGCGTAGACTTCGCCCGCTGGCACCTTGTAGCCTTCCGTGTAGAGTTTGAAATGGTGGATGAGTGCTTCCATCGAGCGCTTCATTTCGTCACGCTTTGGCGGCACAACCTTGCCGTCCATTGACGACACGGGGCCAACGCGTTCCTTGCCGGAAAGCTGCTCCACGCATTGCGTCATGATTTTCAGTGACTCGCGCATTTCCTGCACACGCAGCACATAGCGATCATAATTGTCACCATTTTTGCCGACGGGAATATCGAAATCCATTTCGTCGTAGCATTCATAGGGCTGGGACTTGCGCAAATCCCATGCGGCACCGGCGCTGCGCATCAACACGCCGGAGAAGCCCCACTGGAAACAATCATTCAGTGTGATAACGCCGATATCGACATTGCGCTGTTTGAAAATACGGTTCCCCGTCAACAAGGTTTCGACATCGTCGAGAACCTTGGAATTCTTCAGGGCGAAGTTACCGATGTCATCAATCAGCTTTTGCGGAATATCCTGATGCACACCGCCGGGGCGGAAATAGGCGGCATGCATGCGTGAACCGGAAGCGCGCTCGTAAAAACCCAATAATTTCTCACGCTCTTCAAAGCCCCAGAGAATGGGTGTCAATGCACCAACGTCGAGGGCTTGCGTCAACACATTCATTTGGTGCGACATCAGACGGCCGATTTCCGAGAACAGCACGCGAATAAGTTGGCCACGCTTGGGTACTGAAATGCCGATCAGGCGTTCTACGGCCAGAGCAAAGGCATGCTCCTGATTCATCGGTGCCACGTAATCGAGCCGGTCGAAATAGGGCACGGCCTGCAAATAGGTTTTTTGCTCGATCAGCTTTTCAGTGCCGCGATGCAGGAGGCCGATATGGGGATCGACGCGGGTGACGATTTCGCCGTCGAGTTCAAGCACCATGCGCAAAACGCCGTGCGCTGCTGGATGTTGTGGGCCGAAGTTGATCGTGAAATTGCGGGTTGAGACTTCGCTCATTGCTTCGCCTTTTCGTCGCCTGGCAGCACGTAATTGGCACCTTCCCACGGCGACAGATAGTCAAACTGCCTGAACTCTTGCACCAGCTTCAAAGGCTCATAGACGACGCGCTTCAGTTCATCATCGTAGCGCACTTCAACGTAACCCGTCGTCGGAAAATCCTTGCGAAGCGGATGTCCCTGAAAACCATAGTCCGTCAAAATCCGCCGCAGATCCGGATGGCCTGAGAACATGATGCCATAAAGGTCGAAGACTTCGCGTTCAAACCAGTCGGAGGCTTTGAAACTTGGAATGGCCGACGGCACCACGTCGCCCTCGCCTGCCTGGCACTTCACGCGGACGCGGGAGTTTTTGTAGGGACTGAGCAGATGATAAACCACGTCGAAACGCTTTTCGCGTTCGGGGTAATCGGCTGCTGTGAGATCGATGAAATTGACAAAGCGGCATTCTGCGTCATCGCGCAGGAAGGTAAGTACCATGTTGATGTCGGCGGCTTCAACATGAAGCGTCAACTCGCCATAGGCGATGGACGAGGTGACGTTCGCCAACTTCGACGCGATGTGCTCGGCAAGAATGTTCAAATCAACAGTCATCGGATCACCGCTCGATCGTGCCGGTGCGGCGGATTTTCTTTTGCAGCATCAAAATACCGTACAACAAAGCTTCCGCCGTGGGTGGGCAGCCGGGGATATAAATGTCCACGGGTACGATGCGGTCACAGCCGCGCACCACTGAATAGGAGTAGTGATAATATCCACCGCCATTGGCGCAGGAGCCCATGGAGATCACATAGCGTGGCTCAGGCATCTGGTCGTACACCTTGCGGAGTGCCGGTGCCATCTTGTTGGTGAGTGTGCCTGCAACGATCATCACATCGGATTGCCGTGGCGATGCGCGGGGAGCCGCACCGAATCGTTCAAGGTCATAACGCGGCATCGAGGTGTGCATCATTTCGACGGCACAACAGGCCAGACCGAATGTCATCCACATCAGTGAGCCGGAGCGCGCCCAGTTGATCAGGTCGTCGGTGGACGTGACCAGAAAGCCCTTGTCAGCGAGTTCAGCGTTGATCTCGGTGTAGTATTCGCGCTGGATGGGTGTTGCCGTTTCGATCAATCCCATTCGAGTGCTCCCTTGCGCCATTCGTAGACGAAGCCGATGGTCAGTATTGCCAGAAAGATCATCATGGACCAGAAACCGAAAATGCCGATTTTGCCGAGGCTTACAGCCCAAGGAAACAGGAAGGCGACTTCAAGGTCGAAGATGATGAACAGGATCGAAACGAGATAGAACCTCACATCAAATTTCATGCGGGCATCGTCAAAGGCCTCAAAACCGCATTCGTAGGCCGAAAGCTTTTCCGGGTCGGGTGATTGCACCACCACCAGCAGCGGTGCCACCATCAGCGCCACGGCGATAAAGCCCGCAACACCCATGAAAATCACAATCGGCAGGTAGTCGCTTAAAAGTCCGTTCATGCACCCTCGCAAGGACAGTTGCAAACTGCCCCGATATTGCCCGCGTTCTAGTGCAGCGGGGCGATGGTTACAAGCTTTTCAGCTGTGAAGGCTCAAGGTGCGGGCCACGCAAAAAGCCGCAGGGGGTCACAGGAATCGGCTTGTTTTTCCACGGTGCTGGGGCATAATTGACATTGATCGGGGCGATCAACGCAAAGGGACGCATAAATGTTCAAGGAATTGGTACTCGCCACCGGGCTGCTATTGGCCATCAACACCACTGCACAAGCAGAGGTCATTGACCTGTCGACCGTCAAATGTTCCGACATCGCCAAGATGAGTGAGACAGAAGGCAGCTACATCATGATCTGGCTGCATGGCTATTATGGCGGCAAGGCGGGCGATACCACGATGGACACTGACTCATTTGAAGCCACTGGCAAAGCCATCGGCGAAAGTTGTGCAGCCAATCCGGACCTTGGATTGATGACGGCGATCAATCAGCTGGAAGCTAGCCAATAATCAAAAAAGCCACCTCGCAAGGTGGCTTTTTCTCAAACTTATGGCGCGAAAGACGGGGCTCGAACCCGCGACCTCCGCCGTGACAGGGCGGCGCTCTAACCAACTGAGCTACTTCCGCAAAAGGTTGGGCGGTGATTAGAGCGGCCCACCCAGCCTGTCAAGCACAGGATTTGGGATTTGGCGCGAAACGGGCTAGGGCCTGTCGGCATGGGATTCTTCAAGAACAAGACGTTTAACCTGATCTATGGTCATTCGGCCCTGCAGGCCGTGGCCATGCATGGTGGCGAGGCTTTTGCCTTCGTCTATCTGCTGAAGGCCGGAATTTCCGTGCCCATCGTATTGAGTTGTATTGGACTCATGTTCGGCAGCCGGCTGATCTTTCGCAATGCTGTGTTGCCCGTGGCCAAGCGCATTGGCCTGCGCCAGGCCTTGATCCTCGGCATTGTGGTGGAAGCCGCTACATATCCGCTGTTGTCACAAATCACAGAGACAGGCCCCTTGCTCGTGGCCTATCTCACGCTGTGGGCAATCAGCAGCAGTTTCTATTGGACCACCTACCACGCCTATGTGGCGTTGATCGGCAACAGTGAACACAGCGGGTCGCAGGTCGGTGGCATCGAGTTCATCGGCATGATGATAGGAATAGTGGCACCGCTGGCCAGTGGGTTGCTGTTGACATTCCTTGGCCCGCTCACTGCTTTTTCCATCATTGGAGTGGGCATGGCAGCATCGGCGATCCCCATCGCCTTCGGACCCAACCTGCAGGTGGCAGCAGATGCCATGTTCCCGAAAGAAGCAAAGCAGCTTGCATGGAAGGCCATGTTTGCCGATGGCATCCGCTCCGGCAGTTTTCACTTCACCTGGCTGATCGCGATGTTCATCACGTTGAATTCAAATTTCGCCGCTTATGGCGGTGCGCTGGCCTTTGCCGGCATCGTGGGTGCCGTCATGGCCTTGTTCGTCGGAAAATCGATTGATGTTGGCCAGGGCAAGAGGGCCCTGCAATTTGGCGTGGGCTTGTTGGCGATTGCAGTGTTGTGCCGGGCCTTTGGCTACAGCGCTGTGTGGAGTGCGGTTCTGGCCAATGCTGCTGCGGCTGTTGCATGGCCGTCTTACGCAACTGCCTTCAATTCCAAGGTTTACAACATGTCGCGGCAGTCGGTCTGCCCGCTCCGGTTTCATATCATTGCTGAAGGCGGCTGGGATGCGGGAACGGCCACGGGCTGTCTTTTGTCTGCGGTGGCGATTTACTGGGGTTTCAGTTTCTTCCTGCCCATCCTGTTTGGCCTCGTCGGATGTATACTGGCTTATGTGGTTCTGGCCCCGTTGTATGAAGAAGCGGACCTGAAATTCCAGTAGTCAAAGTCAAAGCTGAGTGCCGTCCTTTTTGACAAATTTCCAAGGACCATGATCTTTTTCGGCTTTCATATCTATTTCACTATAAGTCACGCGATCAACGGCCTTGCGCGTGCCCACTTCGAGATACACAGCGGGCTTTTCGGAAAGATTTTTCAGATGATGGCCATTGCTGTTTCCGGCTTTGAAGCCCGCACACATGCCCGGCGTCATCACATGTTCGCCGGCATTATCCACAAGTGTCACCTCACCATCAAGCATGTAGACGAATTCATCTTCTTCTTGATGCCAATGACGGTGCGATGACCAGGCACCGGGCAGCAGCGTTACCACATTGACACCGAATTGATCGATCCCGAACAGGTCGCCGAGGCCAGCCCACCGCGAGCGTCCGAGAACCTCTTGATTAAATGGCGGCGGATAGCCGGATCCGCTTTTGACCGGCAGTGAGTTGATCACGACTGTGGAAGGTTTGTTCCCACTCATGCCGCAACGCCCTGCTTTGCTTCAATCTGGCAGATCGCATCGACCACTGCATCAAACGTCAAGAGTGTAGAAGCGTGACGTGCCTTGTAATCCCGCACGGGTGTCAGCGCTTCGCAGTCGGCCCACTTGCCCGAAGGGGGTGATCCGTCCTCTTTCAACATCCTGTACATCTGCTCGCGGAGCGATTTCATTTCCGATGGCGTTGATCCCACCACGTGGCGCGCCATGATGGACGATGAAGCCTGGCCCAGAGCGCAGGCTTTTACATCGTGGCCAAATTCCGTCACCACGCCATCGTGCATCCGGAGATCGACGGTCACCTTCGAGCCGCATAACTTCGAGTGAGCAACTGCAGTTGCATCAGGTGCTTCAAGCCGTCGCAGGTTCGGAATATTAGCTGCGAGTGACAGAATCTTTTTGTTGTAAACATCGTTGATCATGATCATATCTCTTGGCGCGGAGCGTCACATTCTGGTCACCTTAGAACAGAATATAGGAAGCGGGAATGCTTTCTGAAAGGTGCGGTTCCCCTGATCCATGGGCGGCGCGAAGCCGTAGTGTGGGCTACCGGAAACAATAGACGCAAGGTGGAATTTCCCATGGATGTAAAAGTGTTGAAGGCCACGCTGCCATTGTCTATGGACAGGCCCACACAGGATCAAGCCGAAGCCGCCGTACGCACGCTTCTGGCCTGGGCGGGTGACGATCCAACACGTGAGGGCCTTCTGGACACGCCCCGCCGTGTGGCCAAGGCCTACAGGGAATATTTCGCAGGCTATTCTGAAAATCCCGGCGATATTCTGGACCGCGTTTTTGAAGACGTCAGTGGCTATGACGATATGGTGTTGCTGCGAGATATTTCCTTCACGTCCCATTGCGAACATCACATTGCACCGTTTTTTGGCCGCGCCCACGTGGCCTATCTGCCGAATGGTGGTGTTGTGGGTATTTCGAAGATCGCGCGGGTTGTCGATACCTTCGCCAAGCGCCTGCAAACGCAGGAGACGATGACAGCGCAGATTGCCGAGGCGATTTTGGAGAACTTGGGTTCGCGTGGTGTCGCGGTGATGCTGGAAGCGGTTCACACCTGCATGTCCATGCGCGGCGTGCAGAAGTCCGGCGTGGCGACGGTGACGACACAATTCAATGGCGAGTTCAAATCAAACCCTTTGCTGCAAGCCCGTTTCATGGAGCAGGTACGGGCACCGCGTGAGCCGTTTACGATTTGATGCGTTTGGTTTATGTGCTGAGTCATGAATATTGACGAAACGACTGAACTGAAACTAAAATTCGACGGGCAAGGATTGATTGGGGCCATCATTGTTGATGTGTCTGACAATACGGTTTTGATGTTCGCCCACATGAACGCCGACGCCTTTGCCAAAACCCGCGAAACCGGAATGATCCACTTCTGGAGCAGATCGCGCGGCAGACTGTGGATGAAAGGCGAAACGTCTGGCGAAACGTTCAGGGTTGTCGAGACCAGGGTCGATTGCGATCAGGACTGTCTGTTCATTCGCGTCGAAGCGCAGGATAAAGGCAATGCGTGCCACACCGGAAGGCGGAGTTGTTTTTATCGGAGGGTGGAAGGTGATGGCTTGGAGTTTGCGTGAAGCTCCCTCATTCACCACCACTGTTTGGCCTCAAACTTCCCCGCCGCCTCTTCAATCGCAAACGCCGTCTGAAACAGAGTCTCCTCATCAAAGGGCTTGCCGATCAACTGCAAGCCCAGCGGCAAACCTTCTGCTGACAATCCAGCGGGCACAGCAATACCAGGCAGCCCCGCCATATTCACCGTCACCGTGAACACGTCATTCAAATACATCTGCAAGGGATCGGTAATCTCTCCCGGTGCAAAGGCCGCCGATGGTGTCGCAGGCGTCAAGACCACATCGCACTTCGCCCAGGCGTCATCGAAATCCTTTTTGATCAGTGTACGGACCTTTTGTGCCCGCACGTAGTAGGCATCATAATAGCCCGCTGACAGCACATAGGTGCCAATCAGAATTCGGCGCTGAACCTCGCGGCCGAAGCCAGCGGCGCGGGTTTTTTCGTAGGTGTCGATGAGATCGTCGCCCGGTACGCGCAGGCCATAACGCACCCCGTCATAGCGAGCGAGATTGGAGGACGCTTCAGCGGGGGCCACGATGTAGTAAGCAGGCAGAGCGTATTTCGTGTGTGGCATCGAGATTTCAACAATCTCCGCCCCCTGCTCTTGCAGCCATTGGGCACCTTTGTCCCAGAGCGCATTGATCTCCGTTGACAATCCATCGGGGCGATATTCACGCGGAATGCCTACGCGCAGACCCTTGACGGATTTGCCCAGTACCTTTTCATAATCCGGCACGGGCAAGTTCACCGAGGTCGTATCCTTGGGATCAACACTGGCCATCGTTTTCAGCAAGATCGCCGCATCACGCACGTCGCGTGCAATCGGTCCAGCTTGATCCAGGGAAGACGCGAAGGCCACAATGCCCCAGCGCGAACAGCGACCATAGGTGGGCTTTATGCCAACGGTGCCTGTGAACGCTGCGGGCTGACGGATGGAGCCTCCCGTGTCTGTGGCCGTGGCACCGGCACAGATATGGGCAGCGACCGCAGAAGCTGAACCGCCGGAGGAGCCACCGGGGACGAGCGATGTGTTGGAGCCGTTGCGTCGCCAGGGGTTGGTGACGGGCCCATAGTAACTTGTCTCATTCGACGAGCCCATGGCGAACTCGTCCATGTTGAGCTTGCCCAGCATGACTGCACCTTCGCGGAACAAATTGCCCGAAACGGTCGACTCATAGGTGGGCTTGAAACCATCAAGAACATGGCTTGCCGCTTGTGTGTGCACGCCCTTGGTTGCAAACAAATCCTTGATGCCAAGGGGAATGCCTTCCAGCGCACCAGCCTCTCCTTTCGCAATACGCGCATCGGAGGCCTTTGCCATGGCGCGGGCCTGATCTGGCGTTTCCACGATATAGGCGTTGAGTGTGCGGGCCTTTTCGATGGCCGCGATGTAGGCCTCAGTCAGTTCGATGGCGGAAATATCTTTCGCCTTCAACTTGACAGATGCTTCGGCAATGGTGAGTGCGGTGAGTGATGCCATGATTTTACTCCACCACTTTCGGCACCATGAAGAATTGGTCCTCGGACGCCGGTGCATTCTGCGTCACCGCCTTGGCATCACCGCCATCACTGACCACATCATCACGCATGCGCATCTTCTGGCTGACCACGGACGTGAGAGGTGCAACGCCATCCACATTCACTTCGTTCAACTGTTCCACGAAGGCCAGAATGGCATTCAGTTCTTCGGCAAGACGCGGCACATCTTCTTCATTGACCTTCAGACGCGCAAGCCGCGCCACGCGGCGCACCGTGGCAGTATCGACAGACATTCGGAATTCCTGTTTTGACGTTCGGGGGCTGTTAGCATCGGGTCACGGGAAGATCAAATCAAAGGCATTTCCTCTCCGTCAGTCGCTGGCGCGACTGCCACCTCTCCCGCAGGCGGGCGAGGAAAATAAAACCATTCCTCGCCCGCCTGCGGGAGAGGTGGAATCGCGAAGCGATGACGGAGAGGGAAAGTTTCCTCATCCTCCCACTGACAATTTTTGTTTTTGCCGCCCCTCAACATCAAAATTATCCTCACTCAACCAAGCCTCGAACCCGGCCCTGATCCCCGGCCAGTCCTTGTCAATGATCGCAAACCAGGCCGTGTCGCGGTTTCGACTTTTGATGATCATGTGCTGGCGGAAGATCCCTTCGAAGTGAAAGCCGAACCGCAGCGCAGCAGCGCGTGAGGGGGCGTTGAGTGCGTCGCATTTCCATTCCAGCCGCCGCACGCCAAGATCGTCGAAGGCGTGACGCATCATCAGGTATATTGCTTCCGTTGATTCCCTTGTGCGCTGAAGTGGCGGGCTCATCCATATATTGCCGATTTCTATGACACCGTTCGAAGGGTCTGCCCGCATGAAGCTGCCCATGCCCAAGGCGGCGTTGCCATCGCGTTTCACAAAAGCATAGAACCACGGATCTCTCGCGGCCGCGCGGTCTGTGAGCCAGGTCTGAAAGTGTTCAAGATTCTTGAAAGGACCGGCATTCGGCATCCAGGTCCAGACGTCACCATCGGGGTCGTTGTCGGCAACGCTGTGAAACAATCCCTCGCCATGCTGTTCCAGATTGACGTGCTCCAGTCGTACCCAGCGCCCGTGCAAGGGACGTAGATCGGGCCTGGCTCCGGTTAGAAGTGGATCAACACGTGGTCCAACGGGGCGGTCAGCTTTGGCCATGGGCACTCCTTTTAGCTTTCCCCGTGATGCCGCAATCGCTATTCCCCCACAATGACCACTTTGCATCAGGCAGGCCAAGCCGCCATTGCCGCGCTGCCTGTCAAACGCCGCATCCTCGGGCTTGATCTGGGCACGAAAACCATGGGGCTCGCCACCGCAGATGTTGCTGGGCGCATTGCAACTCCACGCGAAACCTTGGCGCGGACGAAATTCACAAATGATGCAAATCGCCTGCTGGACTTTGCAACGCGCGAAAATATCGGCCTCATCGTGATCGGTATGCCCTTCAACATGGATGGCTCGGAAGGGCCTCGCGCCCAGGCCACGCGAGCCTTCGTGCGGAATCTGGCCAAGCTCATCCCCCTGCCCGTTGCATTCTGGGATGAACGCCTGTCCACAGTCGCTGTCAACCGCGTCATGCTGGAGGCGGATTTATCCCGCGCCAAGCGGGCGGAGAATGTGGACAAGCTGGCTGCCGCCTATATCCTGCAATCCTTTCTTGACGCTTGTGCACAAGCCTCATAAGCAGCGCTTTTAATGACATCGCCAGCCCAACGCCCCCGCCTGTTCAAGGCTCAGCATCTGCTGGCCGTGACAGACCTACATCACATCGAAATCAGCGCCTTGCTTGATCTTGCGCAGCGTTATGCGGAAGCGGGCAAGGGCCTCGATCTGGGAAAACAAGTGCTAGAAGGCATGACGCAGGTCAACCTGTTCTTTGAAAACTCGACCCGAACGCAAGCCAGTTTCGAAATCGCGGGCAAGCGCCTGGGTGCTGATGTCATGAATATGGCGATTGCCACATCATCGGTGGCGAAGGGCGAAACCTTGATTGACACCGCCATGACCATCAATGCCATGCACCCGGATTTTCTGGTCGTACGACACCAGTCATCGGGCGCGGTGGAACTGCTGTCGCAACAGGTGGGTTGTGCCGTCATCAATGCGGGCGATGGTCAGCATGAACACCCGACCCAGGCCCTTCTGGATGCGCTGACCATCAGGCGGCATTTCGGGCGCCTGCAGGGTTTGACGGTGGCGATCTGTGGCGACGTGCTGCATTCACGCGTGGCCCGCTCCAACATCCATCTGCTGAATGCCATGGGAGTCACAGTGCGCGTCGTTGCCCCTTCGACCTTGCTGCCATCAGGCATCGGCAATTTCGGCGTTGATGTTTACCGCAACATGGGCGAAGGCATACGCGATTGCGATGTGGTGATGATGCTGCGTTTGCAGCAAGAACGCATGAACAGCGCTTTTGTGCCTTCGCTTCGAGAATACTACCAGTTCTATGGCCTTACGGAAGCAAAGCTGCGCGAGGCCCGGCCCCATGCCCTCGTGATGCATCCCGGCCCCATGAACCGCGGGGTGGAAATCGACTCGAGCGTGGCAGACGGCGTGCAATCGGTGATCCGCGAACAGGTGGAAATGGGTGTGGCCGTGCGCATGGCAGTGCTTGATGCCCTGGCCCGGAACAGGAAGGACGCATGAAGTCCCTCTCCGTCACGCGTTCCGCGTGCCACCTCTCCCGCAAGCGGGCGAGGATAAGGTTCTTCTTCCTCGCGCGCTTGCGGGAGAGGTGTCGAGCACAGCGAGATGGAGAGGGACTTCTCTGATGGCTCACAAGCGCAAGGCTTATCTCAATGGGCATCTTCTCTCGCCGCGCGAGGGCCTGGATAGTTTGGGCGGGGTATTGATTGACGACGGTCGCATCATCGCGGTGGGCGGAAGCGTCACCCGTGATCACGTGGGCAGTCAAACCGCTATCACCGACTGCAAGGGTAAACACATTATACCCGGCCTGGTCGACATGCGCGTCTCCACCGGTGAACCCGGCACCGAATACCGCGAATCGCTGGCCAGTGCATCTGAGGCCGCGGCGGCAGGTGGTGTGACCACCATGATCGTCATGCCCGATACCCACCCCGTCATTGATGATGCGGCGATTGTGGACTATGTCCTGCGCCGCGCCCGCGATACGGCCCTGGTGCGCGTCGCACCCATGGCGGCCTTGACAAAGGGATTGCACGGCGATGCACTGTCAGAAATAGGATTGCTGAAAGCAGCAGGTGCCGTGGCGGTAACGGACCCCAACACGTCCGTCAGCAACGCAAACCTGCTTCGCCGTGCGCTGACCTATGCCAAGGATTTTAACATGCTGGTTGTGGCTCATGTGGAAGAGCCCAGCATGTCCACAGGTGTCATGAATGGTGGTGAAGCGGCATCTCGGCTTGGTCTTGCCGGTATTCCTGCGGTGGCTGAAGTCATGCAGCTTGAACGGGACCTGCGCCTTGTGGAGTTGACGGGCGCCAGATATCATGCGGCGCAAATCTCCTGCGCGGAATCAATTGAAGTAATGCGTCGCGCCAAGGCCCGGAGCCTGCCAGTGACATGTGGTGTGTCAATCAATCATCTGGTGTTGAACGAAAACGACATTGGTTCCTATCGTACCTTCTTCAAACTGTCGCCACCTTTGCGGGGCGAAGACGACCGCCGTGCGCTTCTGGCCGGTGTGTCCGACGGCACCATCGATGTCATCGTCTCCGCACACAACCCGCAAAGTGACGACACCAAGCGACTGCCTTTTGCGGAAGCCGCGTTCGGGGCGATCGGACTGGATACAATGCTGTCGTCTGCGATTTCACTTTCGCACAATGAAAACATTGGTTTGGCACGACTGATTGAAGCCATGTCGCAAGCGCCAGCGGCGATCTTGGGCCTCGAATGTGGCCGCCTTGCTGCAGGTGCGCCAGCAGATATTGCGGTGGTCGACCTTCACCTCAGTTGGAAAGTGGAAGCAACCACGCTGAAATCGCGTTCGAAAAACTCGCCGTTTGAACACCGAACGCTTGAAGGACGTGCTGTGGAAACCCTCGTTGCCGGGCGAACGGTTTTCACTTACGGTGGCTGAATGAGTTCCAACATCCTGTTGTTTGCAGTCCTGGGCTATCTCTGCGGCAGCATTCCCTTTGGCTTGCTGTTGTCGCGCTGGGCGGGCCTCGGGGATATTCGCAACATCGGCTCTGGCAACATCGGTGCCACCAATGTGCTTCGTACCGGCAACAAGAAAATTGCGGCCCTCACCCTGCTCTTTGATGGCCTCAAGGGATATTTGCCGGTGCTGATCGCGGGCCTTATTGCATCACCCAATGCGATGATCGCTGCCGGACTGGGCGCACTCGCCGGCCACTTGTTTCCGGTATGGCTCAAGTTCAAAGGCGGCAAGGGTGTGGCCACGGGGCTGGGAGTTACCTTTGGCTGGTCCTGGATTTTAGGACTGGTCTTCATTGCGGCATGGCTGTGCCTTTTCTTCGCCACCCGAATATCATCGGCGAGTGCCTTGACCGCTGTCGGCGTTACAAGTCTTGCCGCCATCTTTGCAGTGACACCAACTGTTGGCTGGTGGCCATCGCTTATCGTCGCAACTGCCGTCTGGTTCATGCATCGCGCCAACATTGCGCGTTTGTTGAAAGGTGAGGAACCAAAGTCGTCCTTCGCCAAGAAGGCATGACCACGCTTTCAGACGAAGAACGTCTTGCCTGGCTGCGCCTCGCCCGGACCGAGGGCATTGGCCCGATCAATTTCCACAAACTCATACGCCGCTATGGCAGTGCCACGAAGGTCATTGCTGCACTGCCGAACCTGATGTCCAAGGCAGGTGCCAATCGTGGCCTTACGGTGTTGCCCGTCGAATTGGCTGTCCGGGAAATAACGGCAACAGAGAACGCAGGTGCGAGACTTGTGGCGATGGGAGAACCGCAGTATCCTACGGCACTTGCGGAAATCGATACTGCGCCTCCGGTGCTGTGCATGTCAGGAAACCTAGATCTGGCAAAGCGTGAATCCGTCGGCATCGTCGGCGCCAGAACCGCTTCGGCAAGTGGTCGCAAGATGGCCCGTATCCTCGCCCACAATCTTGCCGATGCAGGTTACGTCATCACATCAGGCCTTGCCCGCGGCATTGATACGGCAGCCCATGAAGCAGCCACACCATCCTCGACGGCTGCCGCCATAGCGGGCGGCATCAATCACGTTTATCCGCCTGAAAATGCCGAACTGCAAAAAGCCATTGCCCGTGACGGTCTGTTGCTCACGGAAATGCCGATTGGCTCGGCACCCCGGGCCGAGCACTTTCCAAGGCGCAATCGCATCATCTCCGGCATGAGCCGCGTCGTCATCATTGTTGAAGCGGCCTTGCGATCAGGCTCTCTGATTACTGCGCGCTTTGCCAATGAACAGGGCCGCGAAGTGTTTTCCGTGCCTGGCTCCCCGCTTGACCCGCGTTGCGAAGGCACCAACAAGCTGATCCGCGAGGGTGCGGCTATTCTAACATCCGTGAACGATGTTCTCGACTTTCTTCAGTCAGAACGGTCACCCTTGCAAGGGCATATGTTCGAGCGCGAGGCTGAACCGCTTTTGCCGCCTGGAGAAGATGCAGATGACGCCACACGGAACGAGGTCATTGGCTTGCTTTCGGCCAATGCTGTTGAGGTTGACGACTTAATCCGCGAGGCTCATGCAGCGCCTGAAGCTGTCATGGCGATCTTGCTCGAACTTGAGGTGGCGGGCCGGGTGACCCGCAGTGCCGGAGGCATGGTGGCGTTGAAGCCTGTGTGAAATCGAGTGTGTTGTGGCACCCCCTCAATCCACCTCATCATCAGACACGATCCAGGTCTCCTTCGCACTGTCTTCTTTCCATTGCAGAAACGCCTTCGTCGTCAAAATCGCGTTCATGTACGCGCGCGTATTTGGCTTGACGGGAACAGCGAAGGTTTCCAAACGCGACACAACCGGCGTGAACATGGCGTCTGCAGCACAGAACCTGCCGAACAGGAACGGGCCATCGTCGCCACCAAACTCTTCACGGCATTCGGCAAACAACTCTTCAATACGCGCCACGTCTTTCGCAACCGCATCGGTGATTCCGCCGGGTGGCAATTTGGCAGGTCGCCGCAAATTCATGGGACAGGCGTTGCGCAGGCCGCGAAAACCAGCGTGCATTTCCGCCGAAACAGACCGTGCCTTCGCGCGCGCCGGAATATACTTGGGCCACAGACCCTTGGCGGGCCATGTCTCAGCTGTATATTCGACGATGGCCAGACTGTCGTTGATCACCAGGTCATTGTGCAACAGGATAGGCACCTGCCCCGCCTTGGAAATTTTCCGCACCTGTTTTGAAAACTGCGGTTCACCAAAGCGGATAAGCTCTTCAGCGAAGGGGATGCCTGCCATGGAAAGCGCCATATAGGGCCGCAAGGACCATGACGAATAATTCTTGTTGCCGACGATGAGTGTTGGTTTTGTCATGATGCAACGATGCCGCAATCACATGGATTTTGGCAAGTGTTTCCAGGAGATTGCTGCCAAAAAAGCACCCAAAACAGCGATGACAATGAATACAATGCCAACGTTGAAGAACAGCAACAGTCCCATGAACAGAAAGCCTGGCAAGAGTTCTGAACATTCAAAGAAGGTGCGATAGACACTTGTCATGCGTTGCCGGTCACGGGCCTTCACAGACCGATAGAATGCAACACCGCCGACGCCGTCCAGTCCCGATGCACATACCGCAGTCAACAGCAGACAGACCACCGCGAGCCAGACTTGCTCGGTTCCAAGCAGCCCGGCCAAGGTTGCAAACAGGGCCATTGCGCCAAAGCACAGGCTGACCACGATTCTGACACCACGCTGGCGTGCCCATTGGCCGAAGAAAAAACTCAGTGGCAACGTGAGCTGACTTGCAGAGATAATGAAACCCGCCGTGGTCGTGGGCAGGCCACCTTCAATCATCAGCAGGGGTCCGTAGATGAACAGGGCCGACCAGAAAGCCGACCGCCCAAAGGCAATCGCCCAGGCCAATCGCAAGCGCGGTTGACGGATGAAGTCTATGGCGTTGGCGAGCGGATTGAACCCCGAAAGGGTGCCAGCAGGCAACATTTGTGGTTCGCGAAGCCGAAACACCCAGAAGCCCACGAGATGCAGGATGCCAGCCAGCACAACGGCCGCCTGGGGCACCACGGAACCATAGTAAGCATAAAGCCAGGTGCCAATGGCTGGACCGGCCACCCAGCTTGCCGTTGATATCGTCATCCGCAGAGGTTCAACCCTGGTGAGGTCTGGCTTTGCGATGTTGTCCATGATGTATAGCGCCAGCGTGATGTTTAAGATCGAAGCCCCGACGTTGCGCAAATAGGTGCCCGCCACTTGCCCCGCTATAATGTCTGCCATGAAGATGACTGCCGCCAGCATCACCAACACGATGCCGATGGAATAGATCCAGCGCCGGCGCAGGCTCCGGAACACGAACGGCAGGCTGAGCGTTGTAATCAATACGCAGAAAGACACCGCCGTCGCCACGATGGACACTTTCTGGCTGGACCCCAACAAGTCATAGGCCTGAATGGGGATGACGCTGACATTGAGTGCCCGCAGGAACGACTCGCCCGCGAACAACACGCTGATGGTCCAAGCCCCGGCCTTGCGACCAGGCGAGGGAGTATCAAGCGCACGATCAGCCGTCATTCTGCAATGATGCCACGAAATCATGAGTCGCAGTGTGGGTGCCCCGGTGATATTTGTGAGCGGAACGACAAAACCAATGACCCAATCTCACGCTTCTGAAAAACAACGTGTTGCACTGCTGTCACTGCTGGCATCGGGCGGGCTTGCTGTTGTGAAATTTGCTGCGGCCATGCTGTCTGGCTCGCTCGGCTTGTTATCCGAGGCGTTTCACAGTCTGACGGATTTTGTTGCTACTGTTTTGACACTGCTGGCTGTGCGCGTGTCTGGCAAGCCCGCTGACGATGACCACCACTACGGACATGCCAAGGCTGAAAGTCTGGTCGCACTGATCCAGGCTGCCCTGTTGGGCGGGGTCACGCTGTGGATCACCTATGAAGCAATCAAGCGACTGTGGACGCGCGGCCACGAGATCGAACTGAGCTGGTGGCTGTTTGCCGTCGTGATTGCCTCCATCCTGATTGATTTCAACCGGGCGCGGGCCTTGCGCAGAACTGCGGAAAAAACCGGAAGTGCTGCACTGGCTGCCGACGCGCTTCACTTCACAGCCGATATGTGGAGTTCTTGCGCTGTGCTCGTGGGGCTGATGCTGGTCTGGTTTGGTTTCAACACTGCTGATTCTCTGGCGGCTCTGGTGGTGGCCTGTTTTGTTGCACGTGCCGCATGGAAACTCGGCAAAAGCACGTTTGATAATCTGTTGGATGCGGCCCCCGCCGGTGTTTCAGCCGACATCGAATTGCTGGCCGAAACCACCAATGGCGTCCTGGCGATCCGGCAATTGCGGGTGCGCCCGGCGGGACCGGAATTGTACGTGAATTTGACGGTTGATGTTGCCCGCAATACACCCGCAGCGCGGCTCGAAACCATGCGGCAGGAACTGTTGGGGCGTATCACGAAAATATACGAAAATGCGGATTGCACGATTGAACTTCATCCGGTTGAACTGGATTCAGAAACCGCCTTCGACAAGGTTGCGCACATCGCAGACCGGCATGATCTCAGAGTTCATCACCTTGCTGTGCAAAATCTGGACGGTCGCCTGGCCGTCAGCTTTGATGTGGAACTGCCAGCCGAACTTGCTTTGGCCATGGCCCATGACAAGGCCACGGCATTGGAAAGTGAAATCCGCGAGGGACTGGGAGGCGATGTTGAGGTGGAAAGCCACATGGAACCGTTGCAACCTGCCATGCTTGATGGTGGCGTGCCATCAGCCGACATTGTCAAAAAAGTAAAGTCCACGCTGATGGCCCTGGGTCGCAGGGAAAAAGCCATGAGCGACCTTCATGACATCCGCATAAGGTTGAATGCCGTCGGACTTTCAGTGCATTACCACTGCCGTTTTGCGCCTGAAGTTACGATTGCTGCCGTGCATGAGGTTTCAGATCGCATCGAGATAGCATTGATGTCGCAGATACCGGATGTGAAGCGCGTGGTTGCGCATGCCGAGCCCGTGGGTGCCAAGCCGCACCCGCTTTAACCGGCCAGTACGACCACAGGAGCCAGCGTTGCAAGGGCCATCGCCCCGGCCAAGCCAATGAGGATCAGGCGGCGCAATTGCACAATGCGCAGCGTTTCATCCGTCTTGCGTGCGGAAAAACTATCGTTTTCAATCGTATGTAATGCTGCAACCATGGTCTTCACCGTCTCCAGGGCGCTCTTGCCCCTTGTCTCCAATTACACCGTATACGGAGCATCAAAGGCAGGCTGAGGGCTGAAATGCGCCGAAATCATGAACTTGACAGCATAACTATCAGGACACGGATGAGTTCCGGCTGAAAGGAAAATTCATTCTGGGTTCATGCCGCCGACAAAACTACTTCCCGCCCCCGATGACCACTCGCGGCGTTCGCCCGAGTTCAAACGCCAGACTGGCCAGCCGCTTTTCCACCCGCTCACCCATCAGATCCTTCAACTTGTTGGGCAGCGACAGGGTCAACACCTTGGTCCCTTCCAGCGTCAACCCGATGCGTGGCAACATGCCCGGCATCGCGGCTGATAAAATATAACCAAGCCGGAAAATAGAACTCAACAAGTGGGCTCGTTCCATGTGCTGTTCGCTCAATAGCCGCGTAAGATCATCTTTCATCACCTCGCCCTCGTAGCGATAAAAAATCGTGAGCGCCAGAAACACGCGACCCGGATGGTCAACGCCGACAAAGGCCGCCTGCGAGATCATGCCCATGGAACGGTCAGCCCGATAGTCGGGGTGCGCACGCCAGCCGATATCTGCGAGCAAGCACGCCGCGTAGCGCAGGCGCTTTTGCTGCGGAGTTTCCTTGATACCCTTGACGCCGAACAGCTGATCGGTCCAGTCGCAGAGTTCCAGTTCGTGTTCCGGCGAGCGCGCATAGCGCCGGGCAAAATCCCAGCACGACGACAGCAGCGCATCAAGCTTCGCCTTCTTGCGCGGCAACTTGGCATAAAGATAACCCTCGCGCACGCCGTAGACGGAACACACGATGTCCCTGGGCTTGCCGATTTCGATTAGCCGCTCCAGCACCATGGAACCAAAGGGCATGGTGCTGGACCGCGACTTTGATACGTCCTTCACGTCCTTGATGGCCGCGCTCGACATGCCGGAAACCAGTTCCGCAATGGATCGCGCCTGTTGCCGTGTCATCGTGTATTGATGCAGCACATGCAGGGGATAACCTGCATGTGCCAGATGCACACGCGCCAAATTGCGCCATGTGCCGCCGACAGCGTAGAACGAGCGGCCGTTCAGCCCCTGCAGCACTTTTGCATCGTTGAGATATTCATCAACCAGCTTGCGCGCCCGGCCCACATTGTCGCCCGACATGTCGATGAGACGCAGCGGACCAAGCGGCAATGTGACACCATCAAACAGTTTGCCCTCCTTGACATCGATGAGTTCCAGCGAACCGCCTCCGAGATCACCAACAATGCCATCGGCATCAGGTATGCCCGCAATGACACCAAGGGCAGCGTATCTTGCTTCTTCCTTGCCAGTCAGAATCTCGATGCCCGCCCCCAGCGATTTTTCCGCCTGCTCGATGAATTCAGCGCCATTGGAAGCTTCTCGCGCGGCGGCTGTTGCGACGGCATAGACCTGTTGACAGCCGATCTGTTTTGCCAAAGTGCGAAAGCGTTTCAGCGCCGCCGTGGCCCGCACCATGGCCGTTGCATCCAGCTTGCCGGTGATGGCAATGCCCCTGCCAAGACCGCACAGGATTTTTTCATTGAACACGGGCGTGGGTGAACGGCGCAGGCCGTCATACACCACCAGGCGGACGGAGTTTGATCCAATATCCACCACGGCCACAGGACGGTATTTGGGTGGCTCCATACGGAAGCCGGTATGCCAACTCACTTCTGTTTCACTGCCTTTTTACGCACATGCGGAAGTTTCGGCGGCACACTACTCTCAAGCGAACGCCCGCGTCCAGAGAGCGACGGGTTGTTCATGAAATAATCGTGGGCGTTGAAAGGTTCTTCGCCCGGCTGCACTTCGACACGCTTTGAGCTGCCGTCCGCCTGCAAGGACCAGCTTTGCTGGTTGTCACGCAAGTTCGCCACCATGATCTGGTCCAGCACGTGGTCATGCACGGTTGGATTTTCGATGGGGATCAGCGTTTCGACGCGGCGCTGCAGGTTGCGCGGCATCCAGTCGGCTGAACCGATGTAAACCTTGGCCTCGGGGTGCGGCAGTGCATGGCCATTACCGAAACACACGATGCGCGAATGCTCTAAAAATCGCCCGATGATGCTTTTGACACGAATATGTTCGGACAGCCCGGGCACACCGGGCCGGAGGCAAGAAATACCGCGCACCACAAGGTCTATCAACACGCCTTCCATCGACGCCCTGTAGAGCGCGTCAATCACATCCGGATCGACCAGCGAATTCATCTTGGCCCAGATCTGCCCCACGCGACCTGCCTTTACATGACCGATTTCATCTTCAATGTTTTCCAGGAGTTTGGATTTCAAATTCATGGGCGAGAGCGAGATGCGTTCCAATTCTTCAGGCCGTGCGTAGCTCGAAATGAAATTGAACAACCGGGCTGCGTCGCGCACCAAAGCGGGGTCACACGTGAAGAATGACAAGTCCGTGTAAATCTTGGCCGTGATGGGGTGGTAGTTGCCAGTGCCAAAATGCACATAGGTGCGCACCGCCCCGCCCTCGCGCCGCGCCACCATGGACACCTTCGCATGGGTCTTCAGCTCACGAAATCCAAACACCACCTGCACGCCAGCCCGCTCAAGATCCCGCGCCCACTGGATATTGGCCTCTTCATCAAAGCGCGCCTTCAGCTCGACAAGCGCCATCACCGACTTGCCCGCCTCGGCAGCTTTGGCGAGTGCGGCTACAATGGGTGAATTGCGCGACGTGCGATAAAGCGTTTGCTTGATTGAAATAACCTCTGGGTCTTGAGCAGCCTGCTTGATGAACTGCACGACGACGTCAAACGACTCATATGGGTGATGAACGATGAAATCCTTCTGCCTGATCGCGGCAAAGATATCCCCACCATGGTCGCGCACCCGCTCGGGAAAACGCGCGACGAAAGGTTTGAATTTCAAGTCGGGCCGTTCATCAAGAATGAGCCTTGCTGTGTCGGCGTAACCCACGAGGCCCTTGGTTTCGACCACGATGTCCGGCGACACATCTAGCTCCGCCGCGATGAACTCAATCAGACTGCGCGGGCTGTTGGCGTCAACCTCCATGCGAATCACGATGCCGCGGCGGCGTCGTTTCAAGGCGCTTTCGAACACGCGCACCAGATCTTCGGCCTCTTCCTCGATTTCCAGATCACTGTCGCGGATAACCCGAAACAGGCCATGACCCAGCACGTCATAACCGGGGAACAGGCGTGGCAGAAACAGCGCCAGCATGTTCTCAAGCGACATGAATCGTGTCGCCGCACCCGGCAGGCGCACAAAGCGTTCAAGTTGATGTGGAATTGGAAGCAAAGCCCGCATGATGTTGTCATCACTGCGATTTCTGAGTTCCGAAGCGAGCACAAATCCGCGATTGAGGATGAACGGAAACGGGTGTGCGGGGTCGATGGCGATGGGCGTGACCACAGGCAGGATCTGCTCGAGAAACCGCTGATCGAGAAATGCGTGGTCCTCAACCGTCAGTTCGTGCGCCTCAACAATGTCAATGCCGTTCTCGCCAAGTTCATCGCGCAACTGCAGCCAGCGCCGATCCTGTTCCGCCATCAACTGAAATGTCTGTGTCCGGATCAAGGCCAGTTGCTCTGCAGGGTTCAAGCCATCCTGGCTGATCTCCTGCACCTGTTCACGCAATTGCCCCACAAGGCCCGCTGCGCGAACCATGAAAAACTCGTCCAGATTGGAGCCGGAAATAGACAAGAACCGCACCCGTTCCAACAGGGGATGGTGAGGATTGCGGGCTTCCGCCAACACGCGCAAGTTAAAGTCAAGCCAACTCAACTCGCGATTGAAAAATCGGGAGGGTGATTGCAGTGTGACTGGAGTTTCAGACAAATCGTTCATGATACACTGTCACACTACGCTTCCATGACGATTTTGTGAATGTGGTTTGGCGTTACAGTAAATCAGGGCTTTCCAGTTCCGCCAGCACCCTGCCCGCAAACACCCGCGTCACTTCAACCCCCTGCTCCAGAGCGGCGGCGTCAATGCGAGCCACCAGTTGCCTCGCCACGTCAAGCGATCGCGGCATGCGGGTCACAAGGTAGCTGATCAGGGCCTCATCAACGGCGATCTGCCGGTCTTCAAACAGCTTGACCAGCACGCCGCGCAGAAGTGCATCGTCAGGCTGCAGGATGGCCGCAACGGTCAACGCGTTAAACCTGGAGACAAGATCGGGCAACGCGATGCCGGGTGGCGGCCAATATTGCGTCGTGAACAAGATATGCCCTCCCGATTGCCGCGCATGATTGAGGAGATGGAAAATTGCACTTTCGGAGAACCCGCCTGCGGCAACGTCTTCCGCCAGAAGTGATCCGGTCGTCATCAGTTGCGGCACCTGGTCAACGGTGATCAGACGACTGGCAATGCCATTGGCTCCAGAAGCCTGCCTCCATACCTCACCCAGATGGCTCTTGCCCGACCCTGGTGGCCCCACAATAACGGCTGCGTGCGATTGCCATTTCGGCCATTGGTCCACCAGTGCAACTGCCTCCGAATTGGAGGGAGCGACCAGAAAATCATCCCGCCCCAAGGCTGGTCGCAAGGCAAGGTCAAGCAACAATTGCTGTGCCAAATTCAGGCCTTGCGCGGTTTGCTTGAGACTTGAGGTTCAGGCGGTACACCGGTGTAAAGCCCTGACCCTAAATAGCGCGACAGGCCATATCTCACCAACACGCCCATGGCCGCTGCGAGAGGTACCGCCAACAGCAAGCCTGCAAAACCGAACAGGTAACCAAAGGCAAACAGCGCGAACATCAGCCACACCGGGTGCAGGCCAATCGACCCGCCCACCAGTTTCGGTGAAAGAAAATTACCTTCCAGAAATTGCCCTGCAACGAAAATTCCGATGATGATGAGCACCATGTTGTAGTCCGGCCAGAATTGCACCAACCCCACGCCGATTGCCAAAACGCCACCCACAATGGCACCCACATAGGGAATGAAACTCAAAAGCCCGGCTCCCATGCCAATTGCAAGGCCAAACTTCAAACCGGCAAAAGACAAGCCAATGGCATAGAACAACCCCAGCAGCAGGCACACCGTGCCCTGGCCGCGAATGAAGCCAGCCATGGTGGTGTTGATATCACGGGAGATAACCCTCACCTCTTCAACGTGATCTCGCGGTACCCAAGAGTCGACCTTGGCCACCAGATGATCCCAATCCAGCAGCAGATAGAACGCAACAATGGGTGTTACCACCAACAGCGACAGCACATTGACCAGCGCCATTCCACCTGACCAGACGGATTGAATGAAACTCGCCGCCCAACCCGTGGCCTTGCTCACCACGTCACCCAGCGATCCCGATGATGTACCACCCGCCGATGCCAGCATGTCTTTCAAGGTCTGCGGCATCAATTCGTCCGCTCGCGCCACCAGCGCCTTCGCCAGTCCCGGCAAATCCTCGGCCAGTTTCAGGGCCTGGTCCGCCAGTATCGGCGCCAGAATCAACACTGCCAGCACAACAGCAGAAAGCGCAATCGACAGTATCACCAGCGTGGCAACAATGCGCGGCAGACCCATTTTTTCCAGGCGGTCGGCCACAGGATCAAGAAAATACGCGAGCACAAAACCGGCAATGAAC
Source organism: Hyphomicrobiales bacterium (assembly GCA_031398425.1). Classification (GTDB taxonomy): domain Bacteria; phylum Pseudomonadota; class Alphaproteobacteria; order Rhizobiales; family Aestuariivirgaceae; genus Aestuariivirga. Next base: position 25,611 of record JANNNG010000023.1, read on the forward strand.
GGCAGCAGGATTTCCTGCAGCAGCCACAAAACAGCGACGAAGGCCAGTAACACCAGCAACCAAATTCCGGTTTGTCGTTGCAACGTCATGGTGAAATCCCGGTGAAATTAAAACGGCGCAATTTCCCACCCGCCTCCGCCTTGCTTGAAATCCAGTCCGCTTGCCTGCATGGAGGATTGCATGTCCTGTGATGTGCCCACAAAAGTCAAAACCACCACAGCACCATCGGCTGCCAGGCTAGATACATCAAGCCCTGTCACGCCCGGCGTGGAAAGAATGCGCGAACGCAGTCCATTCCATTGGGAAGGTGCTGAAAACGGCACGCGCACACTCAAGGTCTTCCGGGCGTTGGCATCGACCAGACGCTTCTGCTCTGCAATTTTCACGGCTCCGGATTTGAATTTTTCGAGCATGACAGCGTGAAACCGCTGTGCGGCCAGGGCTGCGGAGTCTTCAACACGCCCTGTCTGGCCATCATACACCTTGTCGAAATTCAATCTACCCAAGGGTGAGTCACCATTCATGGTGGCATGGATGGCGCCGTTTTCCGCTGGTTCCGCAAAGGCGACGATGATTTTTTTGACGTCATAGCGTTTGCGCAAAGCTTCCATTTTCACAGCATCTTCGCTCATGACATCGGTTACCGACAAAAGTTCCGTGTCGTCATACTCTCCCAGTGGCACGATTACAGGTACTAGCGACTGTTCGGCCCTGAGGTTGATCCAGGCTTGACGCCAAGGGTTATCCTCCCACAACACATTCCCCGCCGCACTTTTCCACACCGCAAGAATGAGCAAGCTCGGTCCCTGCTCACCTGCTACTTTCACTCCGAACTCGCCATAGAGTGCGCGAATCTTGGAAGGCAAAAAACGTACCGTCAGCTTCCCCTTGTAGCGGCCTGGGCTGACGCTTTCGTCCTCAATAGACAGAGACTTGAGAAACGGAAGCACGCGTTTCTCTTCGAATTTTGATACCGCTTCGACGATGGCCGCATTGCCAAGCCGCTCTGCCAGCAGCTTGAACCCCTTGATCTGCGCGTCCACCAGAGCTTTCTGCTTGGCCACGTCAGCATCGGTGTCTGTGATGTCCACTTCAACACCCTGGACGGCAAAGATGCTGGTTTCCACCGGCCCCGCCGCAAAACCCGGCAGTGACATAAGGCTCAGCAGCAACCAAAGCACACAGGTTTTCAGTTTCGTCCCCATAACACCCAATCGGGCTTTCAATGACCCGGCAAAATGGGCTAACAGGCCCACAAATCAGTTCACCACGAATTTGGGGCAAACTAGCGGCATGGCAAGCATCAAACAAGCGATTCACAACGGTTTGACTTATGCCGATGCCGGGGTGGATATCAGCGCCGCGAATGACCTTGTCAGCGCCATCAAACCGCTGGCCAGATCAACGCGGCGCAAAGGCTCGACCCCCAACCTCGGCGGCTTTGGTGGGTTGTTTGATTTAAAAGCCTGCGGCTTCAAAGACCCCGTGTTGGTGGCCGCCAATGATGGCGTTGGCACCAAACTCAAACTCGCCATTGACGCAAAGCTGCATCGCAGCGTTGGCATTGATCTCGTCGCCATGTCAGTCAATGACCTTGTTGTGCAGGGCGCCGAACCCCTGTTCTTTCTTGATTACTACGCCACGGGAAAGCTCAGCGTCAAAGCGGCAACGGACGTCATTGCAGGCATTGCCGATGGCTGCAAACAGGCGGGCTGCGCCTTGATTGGCGGTGAAACCGCTGAAATGCCGGGCATGTATCATGGCGGTGACTATGATCTGGCGGGCTTTGCCGTGGGTGCCGTAGAACGCAATAGGGTGCTGCCGCGGGCGGACGTGAAAGCGGGAGATGTCATTCTGGGGCTTGCATCATCAGGACCACATTCCAACGGCTATTCGCTCATTCGCAAGATCGTGGCCGCCAGTGGCAAAGGTCTTCACGATCGCGCACCCTGGTCTTTAGAACATTCAGTTGCCCAAGCTTTGCTGATACCAACGCGAATCTATGTGAAGTCACTCCTCAAGGTCATCCGCAAAGGCAACAGCATCAAGGCTCTTGCCCATATCACCGGGGGTGGCTTCACTGAAAACATTCCCCGCGTTTTGCCCAAGGGCACCGTCGCGCAGATTGATCTCGACACTGTCCCCTTTTCACCCGTGTTCAAATGGCTACAGACGGAAGGCGGTATTGCTGAAGCAGAAATGTTGCGCACTTTCAACTGCGGCATTGGCATGATTGTCGTGGTCTCATCCAATGATGCCAAGGTCAGCGCTGCGGCACTGAGACGCGCGGGCGAAACTGTGGTCACGCTGGGTAACATCGGAAAGCGCAAAGGCCGCGAACCGCAGGTGGCCTATCGCGGCGTGTTGGGTTGATGCAAAAAAAACGCGTTGGCGTCCTGATCTCCGGTCGTGGCTCCAATCTGCGAGCGCTTGTCGAAGCGTCACATGATCCGGCGTACCCGGCTTCGATTGTCTTTGTCGCCTCAAACAATCCCGGCGTCGGCGGCTTGGCCTATGCCGAACAACAAGGTATCCCAACCGCCACAATCAATCACCAACACTACATGACCCGCGAAGCCTTTGACGCTGCCCTGAACGCCGAACTGCAGAAACACGATCTTGACCTTATTTGCTGTGCAGGTTTCATGCGCATCATGACACCGGTGTTGATCAAGCCCTGGGCTGGCCGAATGCTGAATATTCATCCCTCGCTGCTGCCGCTCTACAGAGGCCTGCATACGCACGCCCGCGCCATTGCAGACGGAGCAAAAATCCACGGCGCAACCGTGCACTTTGTGAACGAGGAATTGGATGCCGGCGCGGTGATCGCACAAGCCGAGGTGCCGATACTCGCAGGCGATACGTCAGAAACGCTTGCAGCGCGCGTGCTGGAGGTGGAACATCCTCTCTATGTCAAGGCACTGGCATCCGTAGCGTCGGGAAAGATTCACGCCAGGGCATCATAGGCCACATGCGTTCCTTCTGCGCGCTGGGCGGCAAACCAGCGTTTCAGCAATGCTTTTCGCCGTTCTTGATATTTCTCTTGCAGCACGACAGTCTTGACCATGCGGTCCGTGCGAAAACTACGGAAATCCTGCCGCAATTCGCACCAGCCGATCACCAGGCGCTGGGCGTCAAAATAGGATATGCCAATTGGCCAGATGACGCGCGTCGTATCCCTGCCCTGCTCATCGCGATATACCATTGACACTTTGCGCTGCTCGCGCACCGCCTGCCGCAATGCGGCCACGTCAACCGCATCAATGGTCTTGAAAAAGACGGGCGGTGCCAGAAGCCCTGAATCGAACAGGAACGGCTTCAACTGCTGAGGCAACACCGCGCCAATTTTTGCGATGGTGTCCTGTGCTGCCCGTGACAAATCCTGGTCGCCACGCCGCTCCACCCAGCGCAAGCCCAGCATGACCGCTTCAAGTTCATCGGCATTGAACATCAGCGGTGGCACGTCATAGCCTTCGCCCAGCACGTAACCGATGCCCGCCTCGCCCCGAATAGGCACGCCATCCACAATCAGATCCGCGATATCACGATAGAGCGTGCGCAGTGAAACCTCGACCTCTTCGGCCATGCTCTGGCCTTTTACCGGGCGCCGGTGGCGGCGCAGGATCTGGATGATGCGAAGCAGTCGTTCAGCACGTCTCATGTCGTGACCATACACTTAAAGTGATGACAGTTTTTGTCAGCAGCGTGGCAGTAGCCTAATTGAAATGTCGGCCTGTGGCTTCATCAGCGCCGTCAGTGTTGACCTACTTCAAACGCATGGCTGGTGAGTTTTTTGCAGATTTGAAAGTTCAGCAAGCATCGTTAGTGTCGCCATTTGACAGGAAGGCATCACCGTGAAGCACCCCATCATCATCGACACTGATCCTGGACAGGATGACGCAGTTGCCATTCTGCTGGCGCTGGCCTCTCCTGAGTTGGATATTCTCGGCGTCACCGCAGTCGCTGGCAACGTGCCACTGGCTTTGACTGAAGTGAACGCCCGCAAAATCTGCGAACTGGCGGGACGACCAGACATCAAGGTCTATTCCGGAGCCATCCGCCCCATGCTGCGCCCCTTGGTGACAGCCGAACACGTGCACGGGCGCACAGGCCTCGACGGCCCGGAATTGGCCGAACCAAAGATGCCGCTGCAAGCCCAATATGCCGTGGACTTCATCATTGACACCCTGATGCAACATACACCCCAGACCGTCACCCTGTGCTGCCTCGGACCGCTTACGAACATTGCTCTGGCCCTTGTGCGTGAACCACGCATTGCAGCGCGTGTAAAACGCATCGTTGCCATGGGCGGAGGATTTTTTGAGGGTGGCAACGTCACACCAGCGGCGGAGTTTAATATCTACGTGGACCCGCAAGCGGCCCGTCTTGTGTTTGACTCGCAGATACCGATCACGCTGATACCGCTGGATTGCACCCACCAGGCGCTGACCACCAAGGCCCGTGTTGAAAAATTCCGCGCGATGAAAAACAAATCTGGCCCTGCCACAGCACAACTGCTTGATTTCTTCGAACGCTTCGACGAACAAAAATACGGCACTGATGGCGGCCCCCTGCATGACCCCTGCGTCATCGCCTGGCTGCTGCACCCCGAACTCTTCGTGTCACGCGAAGTCAACGTCGCAGTTGAATGCGAGTCGGAGTTGACGATGGGTATGACGGTCATTGACTGGTGGCGCGTCACGGATCGTAATGCCAACGCCACGGTGTGTCGCAGCATCAACGCCGATGGACTTTTTGACTTGCTGACGACGCGCCTGGCAACGCTGGCTTAATTGTTTCCTGCAGTCACCTTGACTGCCTTGTGGCTCGTGTCCGTCAACGCCACCCAGGCACGCGGGTCCTGCTGCGACTGACGCTTGAGGAATATGTAACCGGTTTTGGCCCACAGTAGAATGTCGTTGCGACGATTGTCGAGAACAAAGTCGCCGCGATCTGTTGCCACGGTTAACACGGCATGGCCCTCATTGCGCTCATCCAGCACCACGGTGATCAACAAGGCACCAGCATCAAAACCCAGTTTCTCCAGGTCGCGCTTTTTCAACAGCAGATAGTCTTCGCAATCTCCGGCCTTGACGGGGTAAGTCCAGAATTCCGGGACACCATACAAATCCTGATCACTCACAGGCGAAATTTCGGCATTGATCGACGCATTGACCTTCAACAGGGTGTTCCACACAGCGGGTGTGACATCAACGCGTTTGGCACGTCGCCCCACATTCTTGCACTCGCCGGGATTGCTCACACAGAATTTCACGAAACCCACCGGCGGCAGCGATTTGCCGAACTCCGGTGCAATTGTTGGTTCAGAAGCAGACCACGCGACCTGTGAAACCATCGATAACAGAACAAACGCCGCAACCCCAAACCAACGCTTCATCACACACTCCAGACCAACCCAATTCACGCCCACTTTGCCGCGCCAAGGCCGCAAGTGTTAATGAAAGGTAAATCAGGATCGTGAATCCGTAAAGAGACCCCCTGTGCCAGAATGATTCAAATTAAGTAAAACTTTACCATTAGAGTTAACGCAGATGAAGGGAAGTCGGCGTCCTAGGCGGCACCCGCAATATAGGCCTTCATGTTTTCAGCCTCGCGTTCAATCGCTTCGATGCGGAACTTCACCACGTCGCCAATGGAAATCATGCCATTCAATTTGCCTTGGCTGACGACCGGCAAATGTCGGATGCGTTTGGCCGTCATGACTGCCATCAAATCCTGCTCGCTGTCGCCGTCCTGGCAGGTCATCACGTTCTTGGTCATGATGGTTGATGCAGGCTTCTGCAGAACCTCCGCACCATCGGCTGCAATATGCCTGACAACATCACGTTCCGATACAATGCCTGCTATGCGGCCCTCATCGTCGGTGACGACGACGGCACCAATGCGTTTTTCTCCCAAGATTTTCGCCACGGCATTCACCGTGTCGGTGGGGCGCACAGTAAACACGTTGCGACCCTTGACGCTCAGAATATGTGAAACGGCCATGACAGCCTCCTACTCGCTAGCGATAACTTCGGAAAAAACTAACATGGTTTTTTCATTTCCGGAATGGTTTTTTGTCCAAAAGGTAAAACAGCAAAAGCCCCGCAACGAAGCCGCCCAGATGAGCTTCCCATGCGATGTTGCGTTCTTCCAGAAACGCGGTTCCAGCAAGCGCCATGGCAGCCCCTGTGAACAGTGTCATCAGCAGAAAAACTGCCGCAAACCCCAAGGCCTTGCCATTGCGCAATAATTCCATGGGCCGCAGCACCTGCAGCTTTCCATAGTCGACGAGATGCGATGACCCCATGCGAAACCCGCGGGCGAATATGATCGGGATGGATGCCGCAAGCGTTGCCGACACTGATGCAGACGCCCCGACAATGATCAGAAATGCCCCCCAATGTGTCAACACCATGGCCATGGCTCCAGCCGCCGCCGAGGCAGCAAGCAGCAATAGATAACGCCAGGCACCCAGTCTGCGCGCCAGCGGCGTTGAAAAAATCAACAACCACACGCAGTTGGACCCTAAGTGAAATGCATCGGCATGCAGCAACGCGTAGGTGAAGAAACTCCAGAGCTGTGCACCTTGCGGATAAGGAATGGGCTCGCCGCCGCCCAAACGTGCCGGAATGAGTGACAGGGCATAGACCGACCACACCTGCCAACTTTCGCCCAATACCCAGAACAGCACATGCACGCCCACCAAAACGCCGACAACACCCAAAACCACGGGGGGAACATTCAGCACAGGTTGTGCGGCTGGCGTCGATGCGTTTTGCGTATCAAATGGCATGGCAACTGCACCCTTAGCAGCAATCGTTTTGAATTGGCACACAGACTAAGGATGCAAAAAGACCATGATGCAGGACAGCACAAATGAAGATCATGGTGACGGCCAGATCTTGCATCCCGGAAGCAGGCAGCTGTTCCGGCATTGGGAAATGCTCAGGGCAGAACGCCCCTGCCCTACACGCGAAGAATTTGATCTCGCTGCCCTCAAGCAGATCATGCCTGATATGGTGGTGATTGAACGAGACTTTCTGCGCAACTCTTTCAAATTCCGTCTGGCTGGCACGCGCGTCGGTGCCCTGTTTCAACAAACATTGACTGCCACCAACGTGATGATGGGATGGGACGAATTCGAGGTGGACGTGATATCACGACACCTGCTGACCGTCATCAACCAGCAGCAGCCTGCGGTCATCCGCATGCGACTCACCACAGACCGCAGCCAGGAAATCGCGGCAGAGCTGCTGGGGTTGCCAGTCCAGATGTGTAACTCGCACCGCATCCAGATCATTGGAGGTGTGTTTCCCTTCAGAGCTGCAAAAACCTTGGGCCACACAGCAGTTACCAGGCGCCAACTTGTGTCGGCCCGTGTGATCTGGACGGAACACCAGGCCCCTTTGTTACGGCTGCAACCCGACATAAACCAACCGCAACTTCGGCAAACCGTGCGCAGTTTCCAGTTGATTGACGGTGGAAAAACTTAGGGCTTCACTCTTTGATTGTAGTCTCTGATGAAAAGCATCTTTAAAGTGCTGTCTCTTGAGTCTATTTAACCGGACCTTTACCCAAACTCTCCTAGTGTTTGATTTCGCCGACGAAAGACTTTCTCGATTGTTTTTCGCGGGCGGCAAAGTTTTGGTTTTTGAGGTCACATCGTGAATGCGCTGGCTCTGAACGACACGGTTCAATCCCACAACGACACACTGAAAGGTGTGGTCTTCGGGCGCTTCATGTTGCCTGACATGTCGGAACACGCCTGTCAGGTGCTCGATCTGACATTGCAGGGTGCAACCTTCATCACCAACGATGTGCCGCCTTTGGGTCTTGCGATTGTCGCCTACCTCGAAGACTTGGGCCGCGTTGAAGTTATCTCTGGTGATCCCATACCCGGCGGTTTCAAGATCACGTACGCAGCAACCGGGCACCGCCTTGAGCGCCTGCAGCAGCGCATTACCTATCTCATGGAACGCGCCGATGGTGCGCCAGACCAGCGTCGCCATCCGCGCTTTGAACCCAAGGACAAGCATTCGTCGATCACCATGCCCGATGGCCGCAGCTATAACTGCGAAGTTCTCGACATTTCGGTATCAGGTGCCGGCATCAAAACAGATGTGATGCCGTCACTCGGCACCTTCCTGATGGTCGGCAAAATGAAGGGCCGCGTTGTGCGATATCTTGAAAACGGTTTTGCCATCGAATTTGCCAAGCAGATGGCAGCCCCCCAGATCAGCGCTGTCGGCTGAGGCTGCGCGTCAGCACCGCACTTTCAAACGAAAACACCAATACGCCATTCTGGTTCACGCCCTCGTTGAACCCTGTCACCATGCCCCATCCGGGTCTGGAGGCCAGCAGGCGCTTGTGCGCCGCCGTGGTGAAATAGGAAATCACATCATCCGCAAAGACCGGCTTTAACCACCGCATGTTTTTGAAGCCGGGTGAAGGACCAACCTCTGGCAGAACCTTGCCTTTTGCTGCCAGGGCCCCTCGCGCGATTGTGTTGCGCCTGACAAAGTTCGCCATCCACTCGGCGCTAACATGCAAACCCGCTGCCGTGAGTGCTCCGTAAAAGCTTGCCTTCCCTGCTGCTTCGTCCACATGAAAGCCTACGGGATCAAACTTCTTTGCATAGGCAATCATGTTTGCGGTGGTAAAGCGGCATTCCCCCAGCGCAATACGTCTGCCAAGCACGATTTCCTCAAGGAACATTCCCATCATGCGTTCGACGCATTGATGAAAACCATGCTGCGCATGATGGCCTTTTGCTCCTGTTTCGCATCCCAGACAAAGGCGTCAAAGTTAACGATGCAACGATCAGGTCGGCTAGCCGAAGCGCGCACACCCGTCACCAGCATCTCACCCGACAACACGTCGTCCACGTAAACCGGTTTCAACCATTTCATCTCCTCAATACCCGTTGACCCCAGTGCATCGGCGTCGATGAAATACGCATCACATAGCAAGCGCATCATGATTGAGGCAGTGTGCCAGCCGCTCGCGGCCAATCCTCCGAGTACGGATGATTTTGCTGCCACCTCGTCGATGTGAAACGCCTGCGGGTCAAAACGTTGTGCGAATTCCAACAGTTCATCGCGTGTCACGATGTAAGGGCCCAGTGGCAACACAAGGCCGACCTGCGGCTGCACCGGCATATCTTTAAGTATTGAACCTGAAATGCATCACATCACCATCATCGACAACATAGTCCTTGCCCTCAAGCCGGAATTTGCCAGCTGTCTTAGCACCCTGCTCACCGTTGTTCGCGATGTAGTCGACATAGGCAATTGTCTCAGAGCGAATAAAACCCTTCTCGAAATCCGTGTGGATCACGCCTGCCGCTGCTGGCGCCCTGGTACCTTTGGGGATGGTCCATGCCCGGGCTTCTTTCGGCCCCACGGTGAAATAGGTGAGCAGGCCCAACAGCGCGTATCCCTCCCGGATCACACGGTTCAAGCCGGGCTCTGCAAGACCCACGGCATCGAGATAATCCTTTTGGTCTTCGTGTGGCAAAATGGCTATTTCAGATTCGATTTTCGCCGACACCACAACAGCCTTGTTGCCCTCTTGTGCCGCAAAGGCTTTCACGCGCTCTGAAAAATCATTGCCCTTGTCAGCCGCTGCTTCCTCCACGTTGCACACGTAAAGC
>JANNNG010000027.1:0-7621 GCA_031398425.1 Hyphomicrobiales bacterium
GCCGATGTTGATCAGTTCTTGAGACTGTTGGGCCAGGTGTCGCTGACCTTGTAGCCATCAGGATAGGGATCATCGGGATCCAACATGAGTGTAGTCTGTCCGCTGATCCAGGCCCGGCCTGTGATCTGTGGAATGATTGCCTTGTAATGGCCGACCATGGTTTCACCGATGATGCGTCCCTGGAATTTTGAATCGATCACGCTGAGGCCAATGTAGCTGTCGCCAACTTGCATCAAACCTTTGGCGTACAATACCGCCATCAAGGCCGAACAACCGGTGCCCGTCGGTGAACGGTCCAGTTTGCCCGGGTTGATCACGCAGGCATTGCGCGACGTCAAAACACCCTGCACAAGGGATAGAGGTTCGCGCATGAAGCAAAATGAATAGCGTTTCCACTCCGGCAACAGCGGGTGTTGAAACGGCAACTGCTCGTTTGCCGCCTTGACAAGTTTCCGGCCAAGTTCAGCGATGATGTAGGCATTCTCTGGAGCGATTTGCCCACCGAAGTCGGCAACGTCAGCCATCACAAAACTGTCACCGCCGAATGCTGTATCAACTTTGACCGTGCCGTAGCCGTCAAGCTCGAGCTCAACGCCCAATTGTTGTGCGAAAGCTGGAACATTGGTGAGGGTAATGCATTCGGCTTTGCCCTTGCGGCAATAAGCTTCGACGTCAATCAATCCCACTGGGGCTTCGAGTGTCATGCGGGTGACGGGTTCAACCATCGGAATGATTCCAGTGTCGAGCAAAACAGTGGCGACACAAATGCAGTTGGACCCCGACATCGGCGGAGTGTCTTCCGGCTCCATGATGATGAAGCCCATCTGCGCCTTCGGATTTTTCGGTGGTACGAGCAAGTTCACATGACGAAATACGCCCCCGCGCGGTTCGTTGAGAACAAAATTGCGCAGCTTGCCGTTCTCAGCAATGAATCGCGATTGTTCCCATAGGGTGTTGCCGGGTGGGTATGCCACACCACCCACGATCACATCACCCACCTCACCTTCGCAGTGACAGTTGATGATATAGATGGATTTTGTGGTGCGCACTATTGAGTTACCTTCACGAGTTCAATTTCGTCTGAAAGAAACTCACTTAACCAAATCGTGATCCCGTCCAAGCCGCTGCTCTCCACCAGAAAGTGGTCTGGGTGTCCGTCTGCTTTGAGGATTTCGATGAGTACGCCCTCATCTCCGACTTCCGGATTGCGTTTGTTTACATTCCAGCCGTCTCGCAACACATCCTTTGCATGAAGCTGAGTGACTCTAACTGTGGAATAAACATGTGTTGCGAGCAAGTCGGGATCGGCCAACTATAAATCCCCCGTCACACATTTCTTGGCCAATGCCTTGTATTGCTTTATCGAGAGAGTAACCGGGTTGCCGCCGTCATTGGGATCGCGCTTGGCCGTTTCCGCCACTTCGTCAAGTCGCTTGGTATCAATGTCGATGTCTTTCAGCGCGTGAGGAATACCGGTCTCCTTGCGTAGGGCCAATACCCATTTCAGAAAACCATTGAAGCCGCCTTTGATGCCAAGATAGGCGGCGGCGCGTTGGATCTTTGGTTCAATTTTCTTGCGATTGGCCACGAGAACATAGGGCATGATGATGCCATTCAACACGCCGTGGTGTGCATCATACAGACCGCCGAAAGGGTGTGACAGGGCATGGATGGCTCCCATGCCTTTCTGAAATGCGGTGGCACCCATGGCCGATGCCACGAGCATATTGCCGCGGGCATCCAGATCTCTTGGTTTCTTCACGGCTTTCGCAAGATTTTCCTTGATGAGCCGCATGCCTTCGAGCGCTACACCGTCTGACAATGGGTGATAATTCGGGCAGCAATAGCTCTCGAGGCAGTGGGCCAAGGCGTCGAAGCCTGTTGCTGCCGTCAACTTCGCTGGCAGTCCCACGGTCAATTCCGGATCAAGAATAGCCACCTTGGGCATGATGGCGGGATGAAAGATGATTTTCTTTTCATGCGTGACGGGATGCGTGATGACACCTGCGCGCCCCACTTCCGATCCCGTGCCCGCCGTTGTGGGAATGCAGATTGTCGGTGCAATTTTCGACGCATCAGCGCGCATCCACCAGTCATCCACATCTTCGAGGTCGAAGATTGAAATTGTTTGGCCATGCATCAAGGCAATCATTTTGCCCGTATCGAGTCCGGAGCCACCGCCGAAGCAGATGACACCATCATGTCCGCCGTCGCGAAACACTTTGCAGCCTTCCAGTACGTTTTCTTCCGATGGATTTGGGCGCACGTCAGCGAACATGGCGACGGGCAGTCCTGCCGATTTCAAGTTCGCCAAGATATATTTCACCATGTCGCTGCCTGCAAGACCTCGGTCAGTCACGAACAGCGGTTTCTTGATGCCAGCAGCCTTGCAGTGCTCTGGCAATTCCTTGATGCGGCCAGCACCGAACTTGATGGGATTGGGGTAGTTAATGTTGCGATGGGGGATCATACTTCTTCTCTCTCAATACCGCTCAAATCCTCGTTTCAATTCCAGGTCCGTGATCCTGCGATCAAATTCGAATTGTTCCCATTTGCCGGTGTGGACATAGTGGTCAACCACGTCATCTCCCAGCGCACCCCGGAGGAATTTCGAATTGTCGAGCAACTCAATACCTTCGCGCAGGGTCTTGGGGATTTCGCGCAGTTTCTGGTCGGCCGAGTAGGCGTCGCCTGAAAACACCGGCTCCAGTTCCAATTTCTTGTCGATGCCATCAAGGCCCGCCGCCAGCAGGGCGGCAAAGGCGAGGTATGGGTTCAGGTCTGCGCCGCCAATACGGCATTCGACGCGTATCGCTTTGGTGTCTGCACCACAGAGACGAAAGCCTGCCGTGCGATTGTCGAAACTCCAAACGGCCTTCGTTGGTGCAAAGGTGCCAACCATGAAGCGCTTGTAGGAGTTGATATAGGGTGCGAGGAAATAAGTGAGTTCGCGGGCGTGAGTCAACTGCCCTGCCAGATAATGCTGCATCATCTTTGACATGCCATGATGACCCGACCCGTCATGGAAATGCGCGGACTTTCCATCAGCTGACCAGAGCGATTGGTGAATATGCGCAGAATTTCCGGCCATGCCATAGTCCCACTTCGCCATGAAGGTTATGGCTTTGCCAACACCGTAAGCGATTTCCTTGGCGCCATTTTTGATGACGGCGTGATTATCGGCCATGGTCAGTGCGTCGGCATATCGCACGTTGATTTCTTCCTGGCCCGGCCCCCATTCACCTTTTGAATTTTCAACTGGAATGCCAGCGCCATTCAAACCATTGCGCAAGGCACGCATGAAAACCTCTTCCTTCGAGGTTTGCAGGATATGATAGTCCTCGATGTAATAGCCCGCCGTTTTCATGTCGCGGTAGCCCTTGGTGTGGCAGGTCTCGAATGAGTCATCGAAAAGAAAGAATTCAAGTTCCGACGCGAAATAAGCCTTGAGCTTCATGTCGTCCAGGCGCCGCAATTGTTTCTTCAGCATGGCGCGAGGTGAATGAGGCACATCTTCATGGGTATGGTGGTCAAGCACGTCACACAGCACGAGCGCTGTTTTCTCAAGCCAAGGCGTGCGGCGCAAGGTTGTCATGTCGGGCTTCAGCACGAAATCGCCATAACCTTTTTCCCACGAGGTGGCTTTGTATCCCGGTACGGGTTCCATCTCGATATCAACACCGAGCAAATAATTGCAGCCGTGGGTTTCCTCGTATCCGCCGTTGACAAAGAACTCGGCGTGAAAGCGCTTGCCAATCAAGCGTCCCTGCAAATCCACCATGGCTACAACCACCGTATCTATGGCACCTGACGTCACCTCCTTTTTCAACTCATCGAGCGTGAGCATGCCTGTAGTCATGGTGTCCTCCGAGATTGGTTGCGGCCAATATTGTTGAAGCTTGTGCGAGCGGCACAGTCAAATGGTTGGCCCAGTTATTCTGGCCGGCATGGTTGGCAATGAGGTCATTGCGGATTTCGATCATGACATGCTTGAGGCCGCGTGAGCCCGCGTGAAGGTTGGTGGTGTGCATTACGCCATCCTTCGGTCCATAGGGTTCGTTCAACCGTGCCTTTTCGGTTGGAAAGGCCTTGATCAGAAAGTTTGCCAGCCAGTTGTCGCGGTCAAACAGGAAGCCCACATCGAAGTCGCGGGCCTTGCCTTTGTAGACGGGCGTGAAGGAATGAATGGTTACCATGACGGTCGGGCGTTTTTCGGCAGCACGCTGATCAAGTATATCTTCTATCGCACGGTGGAATGGACGATAGATTTCACGGGTGCGGGCAAGCCGTGCCGAAGGCAGGAGGTTCCTGTTGCCGGGAATATTATGGATCTCGCTCACTTCAGGCATGGCACCCGCAGCCTCCGGTGGCCGGTTGCAATCGAAGGCCAGTCTGGAATAGCGTTGCAGGATTAGTGGTGCATCCAGCAGTTTCGAAAGAATGCGTGATGTGCCTTCGGCTCCAATGTCCCAGGCGATGTGACGTTGCATGTCTGCATCCGACAACCCCAATGTGCCAAGAGATTTTGGCAGCCTGTTGGACGCATGTTCGCACACCAACAGGATCGGCGAGGTTCCGTTCTCGTTGACGATGTGGGCGGGGTGGCCTTCGCCGTCGCCCAGAAGATTATGCATGTGACCCTGCTGGATTTTTTACTACTTAATCAGAAGCCGGGGGTGCTTGTCAAAACCAGCTGTAACCCGCCCGCAAGGCCATGCCGCTCGCAGAGCATGGCATGACGTTGCCGTTCCTGTTTGGCGACACTCGCCATGCTTTAAGCGACACCACCATGGGGCAAGAGTTTGATCATATCATCATTGGTTCCGGTTCAGCCGGATCGGTCATGGCAAACCGGCTTGCGGAGGCCGGGCGCAGCGTATTGATTCTGGAATATGGCGGAACCGATCTGGGACCGCTCATCCAGATGCCATCGGCGCTTTCAATTCCAATGAACATGAAGCGTTATAACTGGGGTTTTAAAACCGAGCCTGAACCGCATCTGGGTGGCCGCCAACTGGCAACGCCGCGTGGCAAAGTGGTGGGTGGTTCGTCCTCCATCAACGGCATGGTCTATGTCCGCGGCCACGCCAAGGACTTTGATACATGGGAAGCCATGGGGGCCAAGGGCTGGGCGTTCAAAGATGTGCTGCCCTACTTTCGGCGCATGGAAAATTCTGACGGCGGCGAGGAAGGCTGGCGCGGCAACGACGGCCCCATGCACATGAAGCGCGGAGCCCGATTGAACCCCTTGTATCAGGCCTTCATCGAAGCCGGATTACAGGCAGGCTATCCCGTCACGTCCGATTACAATGGTCGCCAGCAGGAAGGCTTTGGTCCCATGGAAATGACGGTGCACAATGGCTTTCGCTGGTCCGCCGCAAATGCCTATTTGCGACCCGCGCTGAGACGGAAGAATGTCAAGCTCATCACCTACGCCCTTGCGCGGCGCATTATTTTAGAAGGCAAGCGCGCCATCGGTGTTGAATATTCGCGTGGGCAGAACGTCTTCACGGCGAAAGCGCGTCGTGACATTGTTGTTGCTGCCTCAACAATCAACTCACCAAAACTGTTGCAGCTTTCAGGCATTGGTCCAGCACGGGTGTTGAAGGATGCGGACATTGCCGTGAAGCATGAATTGCCTGGTGTTGGCGAGAACCTGCACGACCACCTCGAAGTCTATTTCCAGGTGAGATGCACACAACCCATTACGCTCAATGGCAAACTCAATGTGCTCTCAAAGGGTATGATTGGCGCGGAATGGATGCTTTTTCATTCGGGCCTTGGTTCCACCAATCATTTTGAAAGCTGTGGTTTCATCCGCTCGGCAGCCGGTATCAAATATCCCGATATACAGTATCACTTCATTCCCGCTGCTGTGCGCTATGATGGCACGGCGGCATTCTCGGGCCATGGATTTCAGGCCCATGTGGGGCCGATGCGATCAAAGTCGCGTGGGTATGTCCGTGTACGGAGTCATGAGCCGAAGGACAATCCTCGCATTCTGTTCAACTACATGTCACATGAGGATGACTGGAAAGAGTTCCGCGCCTGCATCCGCTTTACCCGCGAAATCATTGGCCAAAGGGCGCTTGAACCCTTCCGTGCCGAGGAAATCCAGCCGGGCGCTCAAGTCGAAAACGATGATGACATCGACGCTTTCATACGTGATCATGCGGAAAGCGCCTATCACCCTACAGGCACCTGCAGGATGGGAAGGGCGGACGATCCGATGGCTGTGGTTGATCCTGAGTGCCGTGTCATTGGCATCGACAACCTGCGCGTGGCCGATTCATCCATCATGCCGCTTATCACCAACGGCAACCTAAATGCGCCGACGTTGATGATCGGTGAGAAGGCATCGGATCACATTCTGGGGCGCGAGACATTGCCAGCGTCAAATCTGGAGCCCTGGATCAATCCGCAATGGCGGGAGAGCCAGCGGTAAAGTCCCTCTCCGTCATCGCTGACGCGATGCCACCACTCCCGCAAGCGGGCGAGTATGTGAATATTTTTCCTCGCCCGCTTGCGGGAGTGGTGGCAGGCGCGCACGCGACTCACGGAGAGGGACTTCATTCCCGCACGAATTCACTCCGTCGCACATTCACACTCTCCACAATCCCGCGATACACCTCCGCCACGCGCCGCGTGTCATGCGTGTCGGGATGTGACATCAGCCAATAGGTCCTTGAGAACCGTGTTTCCGGCAACACGCGCACCAGATCGGAGTAAGCAGTGGCTGCATAGTCATGCAGAATCCCGACACCTTCACCCGCTCGCACTGCCTCCATTTGCGCAATCACCGATCCGCATTCATAGTGGCGCGGCATGAGCTTCGCCAGTTCTGCCGTGTAATCCAGCGCCCGCGAGTAGGCGATGTCCTCGACATAGGTGATGAACAACTTGTTCTGCAGATCACTCTGTGTACGGATCAACCCGACACGATCAAGATAGCTTTGCGCTGCATAGACGCTGAGCGAATAGTCTGTCAGCTTCTTGATGATGGCGCGACCCAGTTTGGGGCGTTCGATCGTCACGATGATGTCGGCTTCGCGGCGCGACAGCGAGAAAGTGCGGGGCAGGGGCACAAGCTGGATCGTGAGGTGCAGGTGCTGGTTGGCAAGCCGCGCCAGATGCGGTGCGAGATGGAAAGTGCCAAATCCATCCGGTGCGCCGACACGCACTATCCCGTCTATGGCATTGGACACCGTATCGGCCTGTAATAATTCCGACTCCATGCGCTCAACACGGATCAGCAGTTTCTCTCCCGCCGCCGTCAGCACGGTTCCGGTGGTGCGCCGTTCAAACAGCCGCGTGCCCAGGCTTTCCTCCAGAGCATCCAGCCGCCGCGCCACGGTCGCATGGTTCAAATGCAATGCCTTTGCCGCTGACAGAATTTGCCCAGCGCGGGCGATGGCCAGAAAGATGCGGAGATTGTCCCAGTCCAAATTTTGATGCTCCTTCGCCCCCAACCCCACCCCATAAGAATGGCTATCAGATTCACACATCTTTTGCGACCACTGTTCCGAGTTTGATGGCGTGATATCGTTCAAGGCCATTGCGCATGGTTTCGGGTCCTGGTTTGCCATAGTAGCAGTTCCATCCTCCAAGTCTTGCCATGACC
>JANNNG010000029.1:0-11122 GCA_031398425.1 Hyphomicrobiales bacterium
TCACCGGGATACCAGTTCTGCACAGTGGAGTATTTGATCTCCGCCTCATCATGGGCAATCAATTCAACGACAGCCGCATGCAGCTGGCTTTCTTCTCGCGTCGGCGCGGTGCATCCCTCAAGATAAGAAACGTAGGAACCCTTGTCAGCAATGATCAGTGTACGTTCGAATTGCCCGGTGTTCTTCGCATTCATGCGGAAGTAGGTGGACAGTTCCATGGGGCAGCGCACGCCTGGTGGAATGTAAACGAACGATCCGTCGGAAAACACCGCCGCATTCAACGCCGCATAATAGTTGTCCCCCTGCGGCACAACCGAACCCAGATATTTCCTCACCAGGTCCGGATGCTCGCGCAGCGCTTCCGAAATCGAACAGAAGATCACGCCATGTTTTGCCAGTTCATCTTTGAAGGTTGTGACCACCGACACAGAATCGAAAACCGCATCAACAGCAACCCGCACCTCGACAATCTCGTTGCCGTCGTCATCAAGTCTTTTCGGCTTCTGCACGCCCGCGAGAATTTCCTGCTCTTTTAACGGAATGCCAAGCTTGGCATAAGTCTCCAGCAACTTTGGATCAATCTCATCCAGCGACTTGGGCGCAGCGCTGGTTTTGGGTGCGGCGTAATAATACAAATCCTGAAAATCAATTTTCGGATAACTCACCTTGGCCCAGGTCGGTTCCACCATGTTAAGCCACACATTGTAAGCCTCAAGCCGCCAGTCCAGCATCCATTGTGGCTCATTCTTCTTTGCCGAAATGAAGCGCACAATGTCAGCACTCAGGCCCTTCGGCGCATAGTCGCTCTCAATATCGGTGGTGAACCCATATTTGTATTTATCGACGTTGATCTCGCGCACGAGGTCAATGGTATCTTGGTCAGCCATGTCAGTTCCTAAGCTGCGACGCGCGAAATATGCCGCGCCCGCAATGAATTCAAAGTCGCAATGAAGCGGGAAACATCATCCGCAGTCGTGTTCCATCCCATGCTTACGCGAATGGCACCCGACGAGATTGCAGGTGCGACGCCCATGGCATCAAGAACATGGGATCGGCCGACTTTACCCGATGAACACGCGGATCCCGAAGAAACGGCAAAGCCCTCCAAATCCAGATTCATCAAAAGCGTCTCGGCACTCATGCCTGGCACGGCAAAGCAAGTGGTATTGCAAAGCCTCGCAACACCATCCGAAAAAATCACAGCACCTTCGAGTCCGGCTTCCAGCGTGTCGATCAAATCATGCGTATCAAGCAGCGGCTCGGCGGCAAGCGCACCAAAGCCCGCAATCGTCACCAGATTCTCCGTGCCACCGCGGCGGCGCAATTCCTGGCCACCACCCTGCAGCAGCGGCTCAATCACCAGCCCATCGCGCACCACAAGCGCACCAATGCCAACAGGTCCGCCGACCTTATGGGCCGCAACCGTCAACATATCGCAGCCCAGAATTCCAAAATTCAGCGGCGTCTTTTTGAAAGCCTGCACCGCATCGACATGCACAAGCGCCCCAGCCCCGTGGGCAATCTCCATCACCTGTTCCAGCGGTTGCACGACCCCGGTTTCGTTGTTGGCATACATGACGGACACAAGCGTATTGGGCCGCCCCAACATGTTTTGCAACGCATCAATCATGACGCGGCCCAAACCATCAACGGGAATAAGTTCAACAGTTTTCCCCGAAGCCTTTGCCGCTGCCAGCACCGAAGGGTGCTCAACCGCAGAAACCAAAATTACCTCCGCCCCGACACCTCGCAGCGCCATGTTGTTAGCCTCGGTACCGCCACTCGTGAACGTCATCATCTGCGGCAGACAGCCCAATGATAACGCCAAGGCCTCCCGCGCGTCATCCATGACTTTCCGCGCCCGCCGCCCTTCACGATGAATCGAAGAGGCATTGCCGTGCACATCCATGGCGCTCAGCATCGCGGCCTTCACCGAGGGACGCAGCGGACTTGTCGCATTATGATCGAGATAGATTCTCACCGCACAATCCCCGGCACGAAACGATCTTTCGCCTGCTTGATCGAGGCAGCCAGCGCGAGGTTCCGCTTCTCCACCACATCCTCAAGCGTGACCGATTCCAGGAAATACATCATCTGCCGACCAAGCGACGACCACAGGTCATGGGCGCAACACTGCTCGCCCTTCACGCAGCCTTCAACGCCATCGCCTTCGCAGCGCGTGACGCGCAACGGTTCATCCGCTGCAAGAATGACATCTGACAAAGCAATCTCCGAAGCCGCCCGCGACAATTGATACCCCCCACCTGGCCCCCGCGTGCTGTCCACCAGCCCAGCCCGGCGCAAGCGGCCAAACAACTGCTCCAGATATTCCTGGCTGATGTCCTGCCGCACAGCGATTTCGTTCAAGGACACAGGACGCGCGGCACCGTGCTGGCCGATATCAATCATGGCCATCACGGCGTAACGGCCCTTGGTGCTCATTTTCATCGGACAATGCCCTGTTACAGTTCACGAAAAGCTTGCTTTTTGCCCCCCGTGGCGTGTTAAACGCCACTTCACAAAAAGCATCTTACCTTGGAATTATTCTAAGGAGAGATATAATAATTCCGACTAGCGGAGTCAAATTTAAAGACTCTTTGCCCACTTGAAGGACGCCCCATGCCAGAAGTGATTTTCAACGGACCTGCAGGCCGCATCGAGGCGCGCTATAATCAGGCCAAGGCCACGGGCGCTCCCATTGCCATCATCTTGCATCCCCACCCGACTTTCGGCGGCACCATGAACAACCCCATCGTGCATTCTCTTTACGGCATGTTTCAAACTCGCGGATTTTCCGTGCTGCGCTTCAATTTTCGCGGCGTAGGCCGCAGCCAGGGCATGTTTGACAATGGTGCAGGTGAATTGTCCGATGCGGCTTCCGCGCTGGATTGGCTGCAAAGCTTCAACAAAGAATCGAAAGTCTGCTGGATCGCCGGTATTTCCTTTGGTGCCTGGATTTCCATGCAACTCCTTATGCGTCGACCGGAAATTTCGGGCTTCATTTCCATAGCGCCCCTTGCCAAACATTATGATTTTTCATTCCTCGCCCCGTGCCCGGCCTCAGGCCTGTTTGTGAATGGTGACAAAGACACCGTTACCTCGCCAGAGGCCGTGCACAGTCTTGTCTCGAAACTCAAGACGCAAAAAGGCATCGCCATCGAACACAGGGTGATTCCAAACGCGAACCACTTCTTTCAGGACAAGATCGAAGACCTGACAAAAATCTGCGCTGACTATCTCGACAAGCGCATGACACGGGAAGTGTAGGAACGGACCGCGTCAGCCTTGTTTGTTTTCGGGTGGTCCACGCCTCCTCATCCGCCTATGCAGCAGTAATGAACAAAACTCCTGCTCCCGCTGACACCCAGGCTTGGGCACTGCTGATTGTGCTTGCGGCAATCTGGGGTGCGTCCTTCATGTTCATCGGCGTGGCGGTGAAGGAACTCCCTGCTCTGTTGATCGTTCTTGCCCGCGTTGCCATTGCGGCGGCCATTCTCCTGCCTGTCCATTTTATCGTCATCGGAAAACTCCCCGGTGACCGACGCTCGTGGACAGCGTGTCTCGGCATGTCCGTCATGAACAACGTCATCCCCTTCACGCTGATTTCCTGGGGTCAGCTTCACATCGCCAGCGGTCTTGCATCGGTCATCAATGCTACCACGCCGATGTTTGCTGCCATTTTCATGGCGCTCGCCGCCTACGAAGCAATTACGCTTCGCAAGGCCATCGCGCTGATCATCGGTTTTTGTGGCGTTGTGATATTGAAGGGTACGGACTTCAGCGATCTTGGTCTGCAAACACTCGGAATTTTTGCCGTCATGACTGCCTCCGCGTTCTACGGCCTTTCAGCGCCTTGGTCAAAGAAGATGCTGCAAGGCATTCCGCCACTGACCATTGCCACCTGTCAGTTGATGGGTTCGACGATCATCATGGCTGGTATCGTCTTGCCCACTTCAGATCTGTCGCTTTACGCCAAGGCATCCA
The DNA here is from genome assembly GCA_031398425.1 of Hyphomicrobiales bacterium. Classification (GTDB taxonomy): domain Bacteria; phylum Pseudomonadota; class Alphaproteobacteria; order Rhizobiales; family Aestuariivirgaceae; genus Aestuariivirga. The sequence continues at coordinate 3,985 of JANNNG010000029.1, forward strand.
CGCAAACATGGCTTGCGATGCTGGCCCTCGCAGCCATATCCACATCGCTGGCATATCTTCTGTTCTTTCACATCATTGCGCGCGCCGGACCCTCCTTTGTATCACTGGTCACCATGCTGGTACCGGTTTCTGCGATTGCCTTGGGCTTCCTCTTCCTTGACGAAAAGCTCACGAGCAACGAGATCATCGGCGCTCTGGTGATCGGGTTATCACTGATCATCATCGATGGACGGATGCTGAAATATGCGGGCTTCAAACTGGCCTGACGAGAATTCCCCCTGTCACGGCTTCGCAAACACCCGTGGTGCTGGGATAGGTCAATGGCAGTCCGCGCAAGGACCTGACTGCCAGAAACGCCCAGGCCTCCGCTTCGATGGCATCTCCATTCAACCCCAGTTGCTCAGTCGGCAGGACGTTTGGCAAAAGTCTTTCAAGCTCCCGCATCATGGCCTGGTTGTGCCGCCCACCACCGCAGATTATCCACGTCTTCGGCGCTTCGGGCATGAGATCGGCTGCAAGGGCAATGGCGCGCGTCGTCACAGCAACAAGTGTCGCCGAACCATCAGCCACACTCAAACCATCAAGTGAAATGCCCGCAAAGGCGTCACGATCCAGCGACTTCGGCAGCGCCTGCTCAAAGAAGCCATCGCCGAGATATTGCGCCACCGCTGCCTCATCGACCTTGCCCACAAGGCCAAGTGTGCCACCTTCATCCCGGTTGCTGCCAGTGTGGCGTTTCATCCAGTCGTCCAGCAAGGCGTTGCCGGGGCCTGTATCAAACGCGAGGAGAGCGCCATCACGCCCGATCCAGGTGACGTTGGCCACTCCGCCGATATTCACAATGGCCACAGGTCGTTCATCAACGGTTGCGACCAGCGCCCGGTGGTAGACTGGCACTAGCGGCGCACCCTGCCCGCCGTGCACCATGTCATTGGCCCGCATATCATAGACAACGGGAATGCCGCAAAGCTGCGCCAACTCCCTGCCATTTCCCAGTTGCATGGTCAGTCCAATCTCCGGGCGATGCAGAACTGTCTGACCATGAAAGCCAATCACCTCGATGGTGCCGCTGGTAACGCCAGCCGATTTGCAGAATTTCTGCACAGCCGAAGCATGCCATTGCGTTATCAGGCTCTCGACATTGTGCAAACAGGCAGGCCGCGCCGCACGATCCGTCATCCCAACCGCATCGGCCAGCGCCTGCTTCAACAGACCACGCTGTGTCTCATCATAACCGATCGTCATCGCTGGCCCGCGCGACGTCACGGTTTCCCCGTCCGTCACCAGCATGGCCACGTCAATACCATCCAGCGATGTGCCGCTCATCAGACCGAGCGCGTTCAGGGGTTTTGACACGATTCATTCCTGTCTCTAAGAGCGATCACCATGACACGCCATTCTTCCGAATTCCTGAATATTCTCTCGACACGTGGTTACATCCACCAATGCTCCGATCTCGCGGGGCTGGATGCGCTTGCGGGCAAAAAGGATGTGACGGCTTATATCGGGTTTGATTGTACGGCACCCTCTTTGCATGTCGGATCTTTGGTTCAGATCATGCTGCTGCACTGGTTGCAACAAACTGGAAACAAGCCGATTGTATTGATGGGCGGGGGCACAACGCGCGTGGGCGATCCTTCAGGCCGCGATGAAAGCCGCAAAATCTTGTCGCTTGAAGATATTGAAAACAACAAGCGCGGCATTCAGCAGGTCTTCGCCAGATTCCTGACCTTCGGCGATACCGGCAGCGATGCGAAAATGGTCGACAACGCCGAGTGGCTGACCAAACTTAACTACATTGAAATGCTGCGCGATGTGGGCAAGCACTTCAGCGTCAACCGCATGCTGGCCATGGACTCGGTGAAGCTGCGGCTTGAGCGGGAACATGAGTTGTCCTTCATTGAATTCAACTACATGGTTTTGCAGGCCTATGATTTTGCCGAACTGGCGAGGCGATATGGTTGCAATCTGCAAATGGGTGGTTCCGACCAATGGGGCAACATCGTCAACGGAATCGACCTTGGTCGCCGCATGGGAACACATCAACTGTATGCGCTCACGTCGCCACTGATCACGCTGGCTTCAGGCGCCAAAATGGGAAAAACCGTAAAGGGTGCGGTGTGGCTCAACGCTGACGCCCTCAGCCCCTATGACTACTGGCAATTCTGGCGCAATACGGAAGACGCTGACGTGGGCCGCTTCCTGAAGCTGTTCACCACATTGCCGCTGGATGAGATTGCAAAGCTCGAAGCCCTTGGTGGATCAGAAATCAACGAAGCAAAAAAGCAGTTGGCGAACGCTGCAACAGTACTTTTACATGGCGAGGAAGCCGCAACTCTCGCTGCTGAAACAGCCCGCAAAACCTTTGAAGAAGGTGTCAGCGCAGAAGGTCTGCCGAGCGTTGTTTTGACCCTGCCGTGCGGCATTGTCGAAGCTTGCATCGCTGCGGGCTTTGCGAAATCAAATGGCGAGGCAAGGCGCCTCATTCAGGGCGGCGGCATAAGGCTGAACGATGAAGTCGTGTCAGACGACAAGCAGCAAATGACCGCGCCAGCAAAACTCTCGATGGGTAAAAAACGTCACGTGCTGGTGACAGCGAACTGACATTCCCTCTCCGTCAGCGCTTCGCGTTGCCACCTCTCCCGCGAGCGGGCGAGGAAAGCAGTTTACACTTCCTCGCCCGCTTGCGGGAGAGGTGTCGAGCGTAGCGAGACGGAGAGGACTGAGCATCACATTAACGCAACTCGACAGCATTTCCCTTGCCACAGGCCTCACCCTGAAATTCAAACACTTTGCGCAAGAACCCCGGCGCCAACGCAGACAAGGGGTTCACCTGGGTTCTTGGCTTGGCCATCGTACCACCCATGGTGAAGGTAACACCAAAGATGCCTTCCTTGCCGCCCAGAATGGGACCGAACAGCGGAATGTCCTTGAATACATTGTTGATGCCTTGAGCGGGAATCATGGTGCCCGAAATGTCAATTGCACCGTCAGCCTTGCGGATCAGCCCTCGCGCCACACCTCCGAGATCATTGCCGCGCAGTTCCACGTTGCAAAGTCTTACAAACTTTGTATCAGTCGTGAAAGGCATGCGCAGTCTTTTGAACGATACTCCGCCCACCCGCGGACCTGATCGTTTCGGGCGGCCTCTGGCATCAAGTTCCGCCAGGGCTGCTTCATTGCGAACATCGAATTTCTTGATTTCCAGTTCGCCATTGCGGATCGGTGAACCGGGGGCATTGGCCATCAAGGCATAGAACTGCAACGTTCCACCGGCCACCTTGGAATAGAAATTTGCCGCTCGCAGGGCCGCACCACCATCAGTACTGTTGACGTTCAGTTCACGTCCGCCTGCTGCGGGTTTCAACGACACGGTAACGGGAAAGCCGCTCAGAAAATTCCCCGTGATTTCCGCTTGCGTGATTTTTCCACCTGTTGAAGCAAAGCTGCCGATGACATTCTTGATTTGCTCGCCACGGTGCGCCGTCACACTTTTGAATCTTGCGTTCACTATGAAATCACCGCCCTTCGGTGCTTCTGATCCGCCAGCGGTCTTCGCGGGTGAAACCAGGTTCTTGATATAGGGTCGGGCATCAAAAGCATTGCCAGCAATAGTGAGTTTCGTAACTCCGTCTGCGGGTTCCATCCGCACAGCAAAAACGTCATCGTCACTCAGACGGATTTCATCAAGATCGATGACTCGCAAGGCATTCCCACTACTCATGCCGATGCTGCCGCGCACGCGCAAGCCCTTGCCATCGATTTTCAGATCCTCGATCCTGCGACCAGATTTCGCATCATCGACAAAGTTGAAGGTGGCTGTGGTGCCCTTGGTTGCCGCACGCGACCACCCTGCCGCTGCCACCCGCATTTCAACATCGGAAAGATCCGCTTCAACCGCAATGCGCCGCGCGTCTTTCGCAGCACTTTCAATGGCAAGCTTTACCGGCACGTCACCCGTCATGTAGGCGCCCAGCTTGATACCCATTTTGTTGCGCATGTTTTCAGTCAGGGTGGTTTCAACCGCCACCCTTGCATCACCGCCGCTGCGAGCCTTGCGCCAATCCACTTTTGCGGCGACACCGTTGAGTTTTGCAGGACCCGTCACCGCCAGCGTTTCCTTGGAAAGGTCAATGGCAAACTCACCTTCGGTCAAATCAATGGCAGGCAGAATGTTCTTGGCCGATACATCACCCAGGCTCACTTCCTGGGTGATCGTCACGCGATCACGCGGCACATCCTTGATGAGTGGCAGCTTCAAACCCACAATGGCCCGCGCCTTGCCGTCAATGCGGGGAAGCTTTGAAAGATCATCCTTGATCAAATTCAAATCCGGCAGGGAAGCATATTCCAGAAGTTCCTGCACCCCACCCTGAATGTCAAAGCGAAACACACCGGGCACGGCACCGGACAGCAAGTCTGTGGCATCAAAGCGCCCCTGGGCCAGGCCCAGGCTTCGCCCCGAAGGCAGCGTGACGAAACCCTTGTCAATATCAAGGCCAAAGCTGCCCGCACGCAGGGCCGCCTTGCCGGTGGCACCCTGCAAGACCGGCAGTGATTTGAAATACCGGGTTGTCACGTTGCGCATGTCAAAGGTCAGGCTGACCGCGTCGGGCGGCAGCACTTTGTCGCGTTGAGCGCGGGCCAGCACATTCGGCGGGAAATTCACTTCAAACACGCCCTCGCCAATGATGCCCGCTTGCACATTCTCATTGATCCAGCCTCGCGTCTTGGGTGCCAGAATCGGCGGCCAGATTTTCTTGAGAAGTGCGGCATCCACGTCGCGCAATCGGCCCGCAGCGCTGATGCCGGGCGATTCCTCACCGCCCGTAATGTTGCCGCGCAACCGCACGCCGGAGGCACCGGCCAACACCACAAGGTCTTCAATGTCCACTTTCTGTTCTTCAACAGCAAAGCTTCCCTTGAATGACACCTTGTCGATAAAGACGGGATCTTTCACGGTTCCCTGCGCATCAACGGCAACATTCGCAGCGGCAAGATCAACGCCATAGCTGGTGACCCTGCCATCAGCGCCCTGATTGGGTGTGATGGTGCCTTTGAGGTCTGCGCGTGACCCTCCCATCAAGAGTGATGATTCAACGATCTCAAAGGGTGCACCACTTCCTGACTGGCGAATGCGCAAGGTGCCTTCGTCAATCAAAATGGGTTTGGCCAGATACTCCGGCAGGTTCACTTGTCCCGCAGCCGCAAAAACCTGCCCGTCAAGCTTGGTCATCCGGCCATTTTCTTCGGCCTCAATCTGAAAATTGCCGGACAGCGGCGTATTCAGTCGCGCAAACTGTGACAGCGCATAGACGTTGTCCGCCACACTTGCCGGCACCAGTCGATCAACGGCCACATTGGCAGTGAAGTTTTTCAGTTCCTTGCGGTATGTAATAGAGGCCTCAAGCTTCCATGGCTCGTTGCCACTGGCCACGTCAGCCTTGGCCGCCAGCACAAATCCGGAAGGCACACGCCGGAAAGCCAGATCCGCGCGCGGTGCCAGCCATGTTGCATCGTTGGCCTCGTCGTAAAGCCGCAGCGTGCCGCGCGACAATCGCACCTCTTCGAGTTTGGACAAGGTGCCCTGCTCGCCCCCTGCGTCCAGCAAGGCCAGAATCTTCGCGCCGGATACCAGCGACGTCGGACCAGCAACACTTTCACCGCTCACATCGGTCTTGCCAGCTGCTGCCGTACTGTCCGGCTCCAGCACAATTTCCTGCGCACTATCCGCTGCATCATTGTCAATACCCAGCTGCAAGGTGCCATCGAGATTGCGGCGGATGTTGATGCGCGGCCCGATCAAGTCGAGCGACTGGATGCTCACGGTACCGCTGAGCAGGCTCGCACCTTCCAGCGATACGCCGGCCTTGGGCGCACTGGCGATGGTTGTACCATCGCTGTCCATCAAAACGATGTTGCGCACCCGTACATTGGGCGTACCCGTGTCGGGATCGAGTTCAAGTTCGGTTTCACCCAGTGAAATTTTGAACCCCGGCAGTTGCCGGTTGATGGCCTGTTCAATGGAGTTGCCCATGAAGGCCAATGAAATGGGGCCCTGATTGAGGCGCCAATAGATGCCGCCCCCACCAACAATGAGCAATCCCACAACCCACAGCAGGCTGAACACCGCAATTCTGAATGACCTGCGCCGCACCTGCCAGTTTTGCCTTTTCTGCTGAGAGACTCAAGAATTGTCTCAAGTCTGAAATCAATAGCCCCCCAAGGGCCGGGCTTCCAAGGTCTTAAAGCCAGTAAAGCATGTCGAATCGATGGCGGAATCGTTAACGATTTCTGTGCCACAATTCGACCATGACAAGTCGCCACGAAGCAACTAGGGTGCGGCAGGTCCAGGAACCGCTACATGAGTTTCAAGACAAGGTAAAAGCTGATGTTGTTTGGACGCAAGAAAAAGCCGGCCCAACCAAAGCGAACCCAGCTGCCATCCACGGCTGCTGAACCCTCTTTCATTGGTCGCAACTGTATTTTCGAAGGTCACATCACCTGCGACGGCGAGCTGCACATTGATGGCACGATTCGCGGCACCGTCGAGGCCGGGCTCTGTGTGGTCGACGAAGCAGGCGTGGTACAGGGCACGGTATCGGGCGACGTGGTGCATGTGCGGGGTCGCGTGCTCGGTCCCATCCAGGGGTCCAATGTTTTCATTCACGCTGGTGCCCACGTTGAAGGTGATGTGTTCAATGATACCATCAGCATCGAAAATGGTGCCTATGTCTATGGCTCCATCCGACACAATGCCGCCCCCGCCCCACAGCCATCGCTGCTCAATGGCAAGAACGGTATGAATGGGCAAACAGCGCCACTGCTTCCCCCCTTGGAAGGTCAAAGCGGGTTGCGCGTGGTTTCAAACCGCAAATAGATTACTCAATATCGTCCACGACAACATCACCGCCATAAACGCGGTGCGCCAGCGACGACTGGATGAAATCATCAAGGTCACCATCGAGAACCGCATTGGGATTGGTGCTGGTGTGGCCCGTGCGCAAGTCCTTGATCAGCTGATAGGGTTGCAGCACATAGGAGCGAATCTGGTGACCCCAGCCAATGTCGGTTTTCTTGGCATTCGCGGCGTCCACTTTTTCCTGTTTCTTTTGCAGTTCCAATTCATAGAGCCTGG
>JANNNG010000091.1:0-9959 GCA_031398425.1 Hyphomicrobiales bacterium
CCAGCCTACGCTGGGTTACGGACGTGGGGGGTGAACTACCGGGCTGGAACATATTTTTGTTCCGGCCTTTTTTTATCACAATTTTTTCCGCTATTATGTCTTCATGACCCAAGACCTCGAAAACCTCCTCACCCACATCACTTTGAAAAAAAGCCGCCGCCGCTGGCGCTGGATCGCCGTGGCCGCAATCGCCGCACTTGTCATCGGCATCGCTGCCGTAGGCAACTATGAACAACCTCGCGGAACCCACGTTGCCCGCCTTGAAGTCTCAGGCCTCATCACGGGCGACGAACGCCAACTGCAATTGATTCGCGACCTCACCAAAGAGGATGACGTCAAAGCCATGATCGTGAGGATCGACAGCCCCGGCGGCACCACCGTCGGTTCCGAAGCCCTCTACGAGGAACTCAGAAAATTCGCCGCAAAAAAACCCCTCGTTGCCGTCATGGATTCCGTTGCAGCATCGGGCGGGTACATCACAGCCATAGCGGCTGACCGCATCTATGCAAGGGGCAACACCATCACCGGCTCCATCGGCGTCATCTTCACCTACCCTGATGTCTCGCAATTGCTGTCGACCGTCGGCGTCAAGATGGAAGAAGTGAAATCCGGCGAACTCAAAGCCGAACCCTCCGGCACAAAACCCACATCTGAAAAAGCAAAACTCGTGATGCAGGAAATGGTCAACGACGGCTTCACCTGGTTCAAGGGCCTGGTCGCAGACCGGCGCAAACTCGACCGAGCCACTGTAGACCGCTTGAGCGACGGAAGAGTCTACTCCGGCCGCCAGGCCTTGGCAGTGAAACTCATCGACGAACTCGGCACCGAAGAAACTGCCCGCGCATGGCTCGCCAAGGAAAAACAAATCGCAGCCGACCTCAAGACCGAAACCCGAGAACCTCCACCCGTAAACACCACGCCCCGCTTCAACATCTCCTGGAGCAACGCGACAAGCGATGCCATACTGGCGTCACTGGGGCTTGGGGGCTGGCTGGAAAATGCCGAGGCCGCAAAGCTGGACGGACTGTTGGTGCTGTGGAGGGCGGGATATTAAAGCCCGGGGCAATTCATCTGCATTGACGGTGTGCTACAGTTCACACCGTCAAATGCGCCCGAACATCCGTCGTCTCGAGTACGGCACGGTCCCCCGCCAGCACCGTTCTTCCCCGATCCAGTACAATGAAACTGTCCGCCAGCCGCTTGGCAAAATCGAAATACTGTTCGACCAGCACAATTGCCATGGTTCCACGATCCCGCAGCAGAGAGATCACGCGTTCAATGTCCTTGATGATGGAGGGCTGAATGCCCTCCGTCGGCTCATCAAGCAGCAACAGCTTGGGCCGCATCACCAGCGCCCGCGCAATGGCCAATTGTTGCTGCTGCCCACCCGACAAATCCCCGCCACGCCGCGGCAGCATGGATTTCAGAACCGGGAAAAGATCAAACAACTCTGCGGGAAAATTCCGCTCCCGTCTGGGCAGAATGCCAAAACCGGTCTTGAGATTCTCTTCGACCGTGAGCTGGGAAAATATCTCGCGTCCCTGCGGCACCAGCGCAATGCCATGCCGCGCCCGCTGCGATGTGGCCATGCTGGTGATATCCTTGCCATCAAGCATCAACGATCCACCATGCGTGGGCGAAAGGCCTGAAATGGCACGAATAAGACTGGTCTTGCCCACACCATTGCGACCAAGAATGCAGGTCACTTGGCCTTGCTCTGCTGTGACAGATACACCATGTAGCGCCTGGCTGGCACCGTAGAACAGATCGATGTTGGCCACTTTCAACATGCGTCATCGCCCCAGATAAACATCAATCACCCGCTGGTTATTCTGCACCGTATCCAGACTGCCCTCGGCCAGCACCGACCCCTCATGCAACACCGTCACCCGAACATTCAGTGCACGGATGAATGTCATGTCGTGTTCGACCACGACGACGGAACGCGTCAGGGCGATTTCGCGCAACAGGTCGGCGGTCTTTTCCGTCTCCGCATCTGTCATGCCGGCCACGGGTTCATCCACCAGCAGCAGGTCCGGTTGCTGCATCAGCAACATGCCGATTTCCAGCCACTGCTTCTGCCCGTGCGACAGATTGCCAGCCAGCGTTGCGAAGGCGGGCTTCAGGTTAATGCGCTCCAGTGTCTCGATAATGCGGTCCCGGTCAACGTCCGCCAAAGTCCAGCGTAGAGAGGCCCAGGGCGAACGATTGGCTTTCAGCGCCAGTTCAAGATTGTCCCAAACCGTGTGATTGTCGAACACCGTGGGCTTCTGGAACTTGCGGCCAATGCCGACATTGGCAATCGCTGCCTCATCGAGGCGCGTGAGGTCAATGTTGTTGAACAGAACACGGCCCGTATCGGGCCTGGTCTTGCCCGTGATCACGTCCATCATCGTGGTCTTGCCAGCCCCATTGGGCCCGATGATGGCGCGCATTTCACCGCGCGCCACGTCAAGACCCAGATTGTTGAGTGCCTTGAAACCATCAAACGAAACGCTGACGCCTTCGAGAAACAGCAACGTTTCCGCCAGTTCATGTTTTGCCGCGGCAGTCATTCGGCAGCCTGTGGCAACAGGTTAGGATCAGATTTTACGGGCGGTGACTTGCGCCAGCCCGCAAACAAACCGGCCAGTCCCTTGGGCATGAACAATGTGACAACGATGAACAAACCACCCAGCATGAACAACCAGGCATCGGGCATCACACCGGTCAGCCAGCTCTTTGCAGCATTGACGACGACGGCTCCCAAGGCCGCTCCCCACAACGTGCCGCGCCCGCCGAATGCAGTCCAGATCACCGTCTCGATGGAATTTTCGGGCGAGAATTCCGAAGGGTTGATGATGCCCACCTGCGGCACATAGAGCGCACCCGCCACACCCGCCATCATCGCCGACACAACAAACACGAAGAGCTTGTAGTGCTCGACACGGTAGCCCAGAAAGCGCGTGCGCGATTCCGCATCGCGGATACTGACAAGGACGCGTCCCAGTTTCGACGCCACGATTTTACGCGCAATGACGAAACACAGAGCCAGCGCCAGAGCCGAGAGAAGAAACAGCACGCCGCGCGTCGATGGCGCCTGCACCGCAAAGCCCAGAATGTCCTTGAAATCCGTGAGGCCATTGTTGCCGCCAAAGCCCATGTCGTTGCGGAAGAAGGCCAGCAACAAGGCAAAGGTCATGGCTTGCGTGATGATCGAGAGATACACGCCTGTGACGCGGGAACGGAAAGCGAGGAAACCAAACACAAAGGCCAGCAGCCCCGGCACAAACAGGATCATGACCAGCGCAAACGGAAAATACTCAAAGCCCTGCCAATACCACGGCAATTCCTTCCAGTTCAGGAACACCATGAAATCCGGCAGGTCAGGATTGCCATAAACGCCGCGCGTACCAATCTGCCGCATCATGTACATGCCCATGACATAACCGCCGAGCGCAAAGAATGCGCCATGCCCGAGACTCAGGATGCCCGCAAAACCCCACACGAGATCAACAGCCAGGGCCAGCACGGCATAGCAAAGATACTTGCCAAGCAATGTGACGAGATAATCAGGCACATGCAGTGCTGATGTTGCAGGCAGAAACAAGTTCAGTGCAGGTACGATCACACCTACCGCCAACACAACGCCCAGAAAGATTTGTCCACCCCGGCCCAGCAGTGTTGTTGTCGGTGGATTGATCATGCATCCACCCAGCGGCCCCTGAGGGCAAACAATCCGCGCGGACGTTTTTGAATGAACAAAATGACGGCCACAAGAATGATGATCTTGCCAAGCACGGCCCCTGCGAAGGGTTCAAGAAATTTGTTGGTCACACCCAGCGTCAAGGCACCCGCCAGCGTGCCCCACAGATTGCCAACACCGCCAAACACGACGACCAGAAATGAATCGATGATGTAGCTCTGCCCGAGGTTCGGTGACACATTGTCGATCTGCGTCAGTGCGACACCGGCAAGCCCCGCGATGCCGGATCCCAGGCCGAATGTGAGAGCATCAACCCATGACGAACGAATGCCCATGGCATTGGCCATCGGGCGGTTCTGGGTCACAGCACGCATTTGCAAACCCATCGATGTCTTCCTCATCAGCAGCATCAGGCCAAAGAACACCGCAAGCGCAAAGAACAATATCACAACGCGATTGGTCGTGAGAGCAAGACCGCCGGCAATCTCAATCGAACCATTCATCCACGAGGGCTGTGTGACTTCCTTGTTGGTGGGACCAAAAATCGTGCGCACCGCCTGTTGCAGGATCAGCGATAGGCCCCAGGTCGCCAGCAATGTTTCAAGCGGTCGGCCATAAAGAAAGCGGATGATGCCGCGTTCCATCGCCACACCCACACCGCCTGACACGAGAAACGCAGCAGGGATGGCCAGCAACAACGAGACGGGCATGACGGATGGCGCATAAGCCGCAAGAGCGCCCTGCACGACATAGGTTGCATAGGCCCCCAGCATGACCATTTCACCATGCGCCATGTTGATGACGCCCATGACGCCGAAGGTGATGGCAAGACCAATCGCAGCCAACAACAACACGGAGCCAAGTGACAACCCGTACCAGATATTCTGTATCGCCGCCCATTTGGCCTGACCACTTTCGATGGACTGCGCCGCTGCTTCCGCCGCTGCTTTCAATCCGCCGTCTGCCGTTGCAGCAAATGCTGTCAGCAAGGCAGAGGTATCGCGATCTGTGCGCGATTTCAGAATGTCGATGGCTGCAAGCTTTTCCGCCTCCGGGCGGTCACTCATCAACGTCGCAGCGGCTGCGGCCTGCTTCAACATCGCAAGAAGTGTCAGATCCTTTTCCGCTGCAATAGCTTTCTCCAAAGAAGGCAGAGCCGCCGCATCACCCGACTTCAGAATATTCGCCGCCGCTTTCCTGCGCACAGCGATGTCCGGACTGAAAAGTGTTAGGCCACCCATGGCCTTTTGAATGGACTTGCGCAGGGCATTGTTGACTTTCACTTTTTCGAAATCAGATTTCGGCCCATCACCCGCAGAAGCCATGCCGACAGGATCAGTCAAGGCAAGCTGATCACCCTTGGCGACGGTGATGAAAACTTTTTGATCCGATTTTCGAATGAACAGATTGCCCGCAACCAAAGCCTCCAGCACCGGTACCGAGGCTTCACTGCCCGAAGCCACAAGAGCGGTGACAGCTGCTTCACGCTGCTTGAAGTCACCAGGGCCAAGGGCATTTATGAGGACACCGACGTCTTGCGCGAGGGCGGAGACGGTGAGGAAGAAAATCGCAAGCAGTAAACTTAGGACGGCCCAACGCCCCCCTCCCCCCTTCGGGGTACTCCCCCAACAAGTTGGGGGAGGTCTCATAGTGAGTCCTTCCCCAACTTGTTGGGAAAGTGCCCGAAGGGTGATGGGGGCCTTTGACATCAACACCAGACGATTAAGCCTTGCCGCCACACTTGCCGAGCTTCACATTGAAGTTGCCGCATGACATCGGCTTCCTCCAATCGGAAATCAGGTCTTTCGAATCCGGCAGGAAGTCCGACCATTCGTCTCCAACAACCAGCCCGGGCGTTTGCCAGACGATTTCAAACTGTCCGGTTTCCTGGATTTCACCGATCAGCACGGGCTTTGTGATGTGATGGTTCGGCATCATGGTGGACACACCACCCGACAGGTTCGGCACCGCCACGCCAATGATAGCATCAGCCACCGGGTCCGTATCCGTGGTCCCCGCCTTCTTCACCGCTTCCACCCACATGTTGAAGCCTATGAAATGCGCTTCCATCGGATCGTTGGTGACGCGCTTCTCATCCTTGATGAAGGTTTTCCAGTCCTTGATGAAAGCAGTGTTGGTGGGGTTGTCGATCGACATGAAGTAATTCCACGCCGCGAGATGTCCAACAAGCGGTCCCTTGTCGATGCCAGCAAGTTCTTCTTCACCCACCGAGAAGGCAACGACGGGAATATCCGTGGCTGCCACACCCTGTTGGCCCAGTTCCTTATAGAACGGCACATTGGCATCACCGTTGATGGTGGAGACGACGGCTGTCTTCTTGCCGGCAGAACCAAACTTCTTGATGTCAGCCACAATCGACTGCCAGTCAGAATGACCAAATGGCGTATAGTTGATCATGATGTCTTCAGGCGCCACCTTCAAGACATCCTTGAGATAGGTCTCGAGAATCTTGTTGGTGGTGCGCGGATAGACATAGTCCGTGCCCGCAAGCACCCAGCGCACGACACCTTCCTTGGCAAGATAATCCACAGCAGGGACAGCCTGCTGGTTGGGTGCTGCACCGGTGTAGAACACGTTCTTCGAACTTTCCTCACCCTCATATTGCACGGGGTAGAACAGCATGGAGTTCAATTCCTCGAACACCGGCAACACGGATTTCCGCGACACCGAAGTCCAGCAGCCGAACGTCGCCACGCATTTGTCAGCCGAGATCAATCCGCGCGCCTTTTCCGCAAACAGCGGCCAGTCCGATGCAGGGTCAACGACAACGGCTTCCAGTTTCTTGCCGAGAAGACCGCCCTTGGCGTTTTGGCCTTCGATTAACATCAGCATCACATCTTTCAGCGTGGTCTCGCTGATTGCCATGGTGCCCGAAAGCGAATGCAGAATGCCCACCTTGATGGTCTCACCTTCTGCGAAAGCAAAATGCGGCAAACCCACTGCCGCAGCCGTGGCGGCCGCAGCCACCGCCGATTTCAGAAAACCCCGTCGTGTCACAAGCATAGATCAATCTCCCTCGAGTGCGTTGATGCCCCGAGGGAGATGGGACGCAACCGTCGTGCCAGATCAGGGCGGGGTGTTAAGGGTTTGTTATTGAATGAGATTTACCAAGTGATGGAAAAACGAACAGTTCCGCTCTGCCCGTATTTTGATCATTCAGCCTCCGCAGCACAAAATATGTGCGTCAGTCACCGCTCATTCATGATGTCAAACAGCGGGTGCAGTACCAACGGGCGCAGTAGAGGATTTTTTGATTTCCCTCTCCGTCACGCCTGCGGCGTGCCACCTCGCCCGCTTGCGGAAGAGGTGGCACGCGGAACGCGTGACGGAGAGGGACTTCAAACGTCCAGGTTCGCCACATTCAGCGCGTTGTTCACAATGAACTCGCGCCTGGGCTCCACCACATCACCCATCAGCTTGGTGAAAATGTCGTCGGCCTGATCAACCTCAGACACTTTCACGCGCAGAAGTGTCCGCACATTCGGGTCCAGTGTGGTTTCCCACAACTGGTCCGGGTTCATTTCGCCCAGACCTTTGTAACGTTGAAGTGTCACACCTTTGCGGCCCGTGGCGAAAATCGCTTCCAGCAAACCCAAGGGCCCGTTGATGGGAATTTCGGCGTCTTTTCGTTTCAACTTCGCAGGCCGCGCATAAATCTCCTGCAGGTGCTGGGTCTTCCTGTCCAGGCGCAATGCATCGGAGGAGCCGATCAACTTCGCATCAATCAGCCAGCTTTCCTTTACACCGCGCAATTCCCGCGCGAACTGCAAGCCACCATCCGTGGTTGCGCTGCCCTTCCAGCCGCGCTCCGTTTCATCGGAGAGAATATCAAGTCGCTTGCCGATATAGGCCGCTGCCGCCTGGGCATTGTCGGTATTGACAAGCACATCAGGGTTCAGCGCCCCCGCAATAGCCGCCTGCTCGATCACCATCGTGGGATAGCGCGAATGCAGGCTCTCGATCACAGTGCGAATGCTCAATGCCTCTTCAACGATTGCGCGAAGATCAGCACCTGCCCGATCTGACCCGTCAGCCAGTGTCAACTTCACACCCTCAAGACCTGAATCGATCAGGTTCTCTTCCAGGGCCTGATTATCTTTCAAATAAAGCTCCGAACTGCCGCGCTTGATTTTATAGAGAGGCGGCTGGGCGATGAAGAGATGCCCACGCTCGATCACCAACGGCATCTGCCGGTAGAAAAAGGTGAGCAAGAGTGTGCGGATATGGGCGCCATCCACGTCAGCATCAGTCATGATGATGATCTTGTGGTAGCGCAGTTTGTCGATGTTGAATTCTTCGCGCCCAATGCCTGTACCGAGTGCCGTGATCAGCGTGCCCACTTCGGCAGACCCCAGCATCTTGTCGAAGCGCGCGCGTTCAACGTTGAGAATTTTGCCCTTGAGCGGCAACACCGCCTGATTGTCGCGGTTGCGCGCCTGTTTCGCCGAGCCGCCGGCTGAATCACCCTCGACGATATAGAGTTCACACAGAGCCGGATCGCGCTCCTGACAATCCGCCAGTTTTCCCGGCAGCGACGAGATATCCAGCGCACCCTTGCGCCGCGTCAATTCTCGCGCTTTCCGCGCAGCCTCGCGGGCAGCAGCGGCTTCGATCACCTTGTTGATCAGGATTTTTGCGTCCGATGGATGTTCCTCGAACCAGGCCCCCAGCGCATCGTTCACATAATTTTCGACGACAGGGCGAACTTCCGACGAAACAAGCTTGTCCTTTGTCTGCGATGAAAATTTCGGGTCAGGCACTTTCACCGAGAGCACACAGGTCAAGCCCTCACGCGAGTCGTCGCCCGTAATTGCGATCTTCTCTTTCTTGCCCTGGGCGGAATTGGCCGCATAGGTATTGACCACGCGGGTCAGCGCCCCGCGAAAGCCCGCCAGATGCGTGCCGCCATCGCGTTGCGGAATATTGTTGGTAAAGCAGAACACACTTTCGTTATAGCTGTCATTCCACCACAGGGCACATTCCACCGTGATGCCATCGCGCTCACCCTTGATCAGAATGGGTTCCTTGATCAGGGCAGATTTCGAGCGGTCGAGATATTTGACAAAAGCCGAAATGCCGCCTTCGTAGAACAGTTCGACGATGACAGGTTCCACACCGCGCCTGTCGGTAAGAGTGACGCGCACGCCCGAATTCAGGAATGCAAGTTCGCGCAAACGATGTTCCAGCGTGGCGAAATCAAAATCGACCTTGGTGAAAGTTTCCGTGGACGGCAGGAACGTGACTTCGGTGCCGCGCTTGCCGCCCGCATCGCCTGTGATCTTCAGCGGACCATCGGGCACACCATGGGTAAAGCTGATGTGGTGGCTCTGGTTGTTGCGATGAATGGTGAGGTCAAGCTTCACCGACAACGCGTTCACAACCGACACACCCACACCATGCAAGCCACCGGAGACCTTATAGGAATTCTGGTCAAACTTTCCACCCGCATGCAATTCCGTCATCACGATTTCAGCGGCCGAGCGCTTCGGTTCGTGATCGTCATCGTCCTTGATGCCTGTGGGAATGCCACGGCCATTGTCGGTCACGGTCACGGAGCCATCGGCATTCAACGCCACGGTGACCAAGGTGGCATGGCCCGCAAGTGCCTCGTCGATGGCGTTGTCCACGACCTCATAGACCATGTGGTGCAGGCCCGAACCATCATCGGTATCACCGATATACATGCCCGGCCGTTTTCTGACCGCATCAAGGCCTTTCAGCACTTTGATGGAGTCGGCACCGTATTCAGGAATTGGGGGTGTCACGTCGTCGTTGGCCATCAGTCAAATGTCGATTCGCTCAAGTGTCCGTTGTCCACGTGATACACCACTGTAGAGGCGCTTGCGCCATCAAAAATCTGGCTGTCGGTGCCAGTCATCCAGGCCTGCACTTCAAGGCGTTCGAGGTGGGAAAACAGGGCGTTTCTCCGGGCCTTGTCCAGATGTGCGGCAATCTCGTCCAGCAGTAAAACCGGGGCAGATCCCGTAACCGCCCGAATGGCCTCCGTCTGGGCGAGAATGAGGCCGATGAGGAGCGCCTTTTGCTCGCCGGTCGAACCTTCTTCCGCTGCAATGGCTTTCGGCCCATGGCGCACTTGAAGATCAGACCGGTGCGGACCCACCAGCGTGCGCCCCGCCCCCTTGTCAGCCATACGGCCATCTTGCAGCAATTGCTTATAGCGCTCCTCGGCTTGCAAGGCAGGAAGCTTTGCCACCATATCCTCAATCTCGCCCGCAATGGCAATCTGCGACCA
>JANNNG010000100.1:0-41725 GCA_031398425.1 Hyphomicrobiales bacterium
ACCGCTGCAATCATCGCCGCACCCGCAGCCCCAGCCTCTTCGCGCGAAACGGTTTTCACTTCGGCATTGAGCACACTCGCCAGAATTAAACGCAATGCATTGGACCTCGCAGCCCCGCCGGTTACGCGTATTTCCTGCGGGATATCCCCCATGGCCTCGTAACAATCACGCGCTGCAAAAGCCAAGCCTTCAAACACACTGCGCATCATGTCGAAATAGTCAGCTGTGGTATCAAGGCCGTTGAACATCGCCCTTGCCGACGTATCCATGAACGGGCTTCGTTCGCCTGCCCAGGAAATATAGGGATGATACAAAAGTTTGGACGGTTCGCGCGCCAGCACCTTGTCATCCAAACCTTTCAACAAATCAGCCCGGCTTTTGATCACCCCTTGATCGGCCAAAATACCAATGGCCACATCCAGCAACCAATCGATGTTCAAAGTGGCGGCCATGTTGGAATGCATTTGGGCAACCATGCCAGGTGCCGGAAAAACCACAGTGAAACCAGACTTCTCGGTGTTGAGTTGTACAGTGTCGACATTGGCATGAAGCCGCATGTGCATGCCTGTGGACCCGATAATCGTGCAACCTGTCTGGCCTGATGGATCAAACAATCCGCCGCCCAATCCGGTACAAACATAATCCACATAACCAAGACACACCGGCGTTCCGGCCTTTAGATTTGTCAACTTTGCAATGGCCGCCGTCAACATGCCACAGTCTCTGGTGCCATCAACGACAGGCGTCAAAAGCCGCTTGCAGTTTCCAGCGCCCACGTGATCGAGAATATCTGCTTGGTAATAATTGGTCTTGTAGTTCCCAAATGTGCAATTGGCCTCAGACGGATCAGTCATCCGATCGCCTGTGAGTTTAAAGTAGAGCCAATCCTTGCAATGAAAAGCGTGGGTCGCTTTGACCAACAGCTCAGGCTTATTCCGCTGCATCCACGCCAGCTTGCCACTCATTTGTACAACAGTCAGACCCGTGCCAGTGCGTTCATAGTGCGCGGCATAGTCATTCGAAGCAACATAATCATCGACGAATGGGGCACAGCGATTATCCAGCCAAATCGTGGCGGGGCCAACAGGCTCCCCATCTTGGTCAATCAGCCACATGCCATCGCCTTGGGCCGTCACCGAAATCGCAATCAATCGCGATGCAAGATCCGGAATTTTTTCACCCAGCTGCTGGAGCGTCGTCACAGCATCGGCCCATGTTCGGGTCATATCCTGTTCGACACCGCCATCAGGAAATGTTGCATAGTCGTTGAGAATGGCGGCCACAGCCAATTGTTGACCGTCTGTCGTAAAGGCCACCGATTTCAACACCGATGTGCCGGCGTCAATGCCGATAATAATTCCGTCGTCCATATTTCATTTCTCGAGTCACGCCCTACTTTGATTGTTCCAACACATAAACATGTGGCGTGTTTGATTTTGGCAGCATTGCGGCGGTGAGTTCAAGGGTTGAGCCCTTCACACGTGTCACGTTCTCCGGCTTGCAATGGCCAAGGAAGGTTTCAACGGGTTCAATTTTCAAGACACCTTTGGCGCTGAAGTAATGCATGGGAATGACGACCTTTGGCTTCAGTCTTGTGATCACTTTGTCCAATTCATCAAGGGCTATGGTGGCATGCGCGCCAGCCAAGGCCAGCAGCACATCAACCTTGCCTTCGAGATCCGTCAGATGGTCTTCAAGTACGGGAATGCCGGTGTCGCCCATATGCAGGAAGCGGATGCCCCCAAGTTCAAAATGATAAAGTGCATTGGCATCGGGATCGCGGTTGTATTCCTTGCGATAGTCGAAGGTCATGCTTTCCCATGCAGGATAGGATTTTACGAAAAGCCTGTTGTTGATCTGCTTGCCTTCCGGCGGCAACTCCAATGTGTTGACCACGATGGGTTTGCCTTTGATATGGCTTGGATCCGAGTGGAAGCTGTCGGTTGCTGAACTCATCAGCACAATATCAGCTTCCTCGTTGATGGGGTCAAAGCCGCTGTTGCCGGGGGCTGGGGTGTAGGGATCAGTGACAACTGCAAGATCGTCGGTTTCGAGGCGGAAACTTGCATGGGCATAAAACTTGATTTTCATGATGGATGTCCTTTCGCTCAGGAAACATTGTGGCCGCTGAACAGGGTCCAGCTTTCGGCGAGATCGGCTTGCATGGCGGCGAACTTGACGAGATGTGGTGCTTTCATGTGGGCTTCCCAATCAGCGCGCGTGGCCCAGTTTTCGTGGAAGACAAATGTGCCGGGTTCCACATCAGACTCGTGCATGTCGTAGTTCAGGCAACCTTTTTCCGCGTGGGTGGGCGCAACAAGTGTTTTCAAAATGTCTCCCAGTTTTTTCTCGAGACCGGGCTTGGCTTTCAATGTGGCAACAACTGTCAATGGTTTCATGTTTTCCTCCACTTTCGAATGATTGAATTCTTCACGGTCCAAATCCTTCCAGCACAACTTTGCCTTTGGTGCGGCCCGTTTCGATAAGGACGTGGGCGCGTTTCAAATTTTCTGCTGTGATGAGGCCAAAATGATCGCCGAGCGTGGGCTTGATTTTTCCGTTGTCAACAAGGCGTGCGACCTGGTTAAGAAGCTTGCCCTGTTCAACAATATCGGCGGTCTGGTGCATGCTGCGGGTGAACATGAATTCCCAATGCACGGACACGCTCTTGCGTTTGAACGGGTTGATGTCGAGAACCGATGGATCGTCGATCACTGCAAAGCGGCCTTGCGGCGCAATGAGCTCCGCAATGGCAGGCAGGTGCATTTCGGTCTGCGTTGTGCCGAAGACAAATGCTGGAGCAGTAAGCCTATGTTTGCGAATTTCCTCAGCCAATGGCGCGCGATGATCGAGCACAACGTGGGCACCCATTTGCATTACCCACCCGCGTGACGCGTCATTCGAAGCTGTTGCAATGACTGTGAGTTTCGTAAGCTGGCGGGCAAGTTGAATGGCTATCGAAGATACTCCACCGGCACCTCCGATAATCAGAATGGAATTGTCTGGCCCCGGTATTGGGCGATTGACATTAAGCCGATCAAAAAGCGCTTCCCAAGCGGTGATAGCCGTGAGTGGCAAAGCTGCTGCTGCGGCAAAATTGAGTGTTTTTGGCATGAGGCCAACGATGCGTTCATCTACGGCGTGGCGCTCGGCATTGGTGCCTTGGCGGTTGAGATCGCCAGCATAATAAACCTTGTCGCCCGGCTTGAAGTTCTGCACGTTTGTTCCGGCCACAATCACAACACCTGCCGCGTCCCAACCTAATATTTTCAATTCGCCGGATTGCGGCGAGACCTTGCGGCGTACTTTCGTATCGACGGGATTGACTGAGATAGCTTTGACTTCAACGAGCAGATCTCTGTCGCCAAGCACGGGCTCTGGCATCTCGACATTGACAAGCGAGTCTTTGGCCTCAATCGGCCCAGCTGCTGAGTAAGCTACAGCGCGCATTCTGTTGCTCCGGCTTCTTTTGCCAATTGTTGCACCAGCATGGGAACTTCGGGAAAACTGTTTGCAAGTGCTTGCGGCTTCAGTTGAGCTAGCGGTATTTTGGAATAGCCATAGGTTACGGCGATCACAGGGATTGCAGCAGCGTGGGCTGTTTCGACATCCACTTCGCTGTCACCAATCATGATTTTTTTATAACCGGGCGGCATGTTTTCCGGCAATGTTCGCAAGAGATGCTGCGGATCGGGCTTGGCCACACCATAAGTATCGGGGCCGGCGATGACATCGAAAAATGCGGCGAGTCCCAAGCCTTCAAGAATCTTGCGCGAATATGTTTCCGACTTGTTGGTACAAACCACCAGACGCCAGTTCTCGGCTTTCAATGTTTTCAGAACATCCATGACGCCGGGATAGCCAACGGCTTTGGCGGGAAGGCGCTTGGCGTAGTGATTTTGAAAACGTGCCGTTGCAGCCTCCAACGGCAGTACGGCAAGTTCCTGACCGCGCAACGCCAGAGCTTTACGCACGAGATTGGCAATGCCGTGGCCGATCAGTTTGCGTGTGCCATCGAGGCCGATCACCTGAAGTCCACGTTCTTGCAGCAATTCATCCAGTGCATCTGCCAAGTCAGGCGCACTGTCGACCAGCGTGCCGTCGAGATCAATGATGATCGTGCCAATTTCCCTCGTTTGCCGACGAGAGCTATGGGCCGATGTGTCAGCCACTGGACCTTACTGATTCAGTGATCAGACGTGCAGAGAGGTTTTGCTCTTCAAGGAAAGGCAAGTGTCCTGCATTCTCCAAAAGATGAACTGCAATGCCAGGGGCAAGTTTCTTGTTTGTTTCAGAAGACGAAATGATGCCGTCACGCTGCCCTAAGATAATGCGGCAAGGGCCTTGATATTTGGAAAGCTCAGCACGCACCGAGAACAATTGTGTTGAGCCTTCAAACAGACCCGCAGCAATTTTTGCCTGACGCTGGGCAACCGGGCCAGATTCGCGAGCGGCCTGTGTGGCTTTGATCATGGAAGCTGGAAGATCAGCGGGATCGTTCACCAGTTTTTTCATTTGCGCAGACAAGGCAGCTTCAGACCTTGCTGCAAGGAACCCCGCAACGAAATCACCATCCACAGTCGTTCCCATGCCTGCTGGCGCAAACAGTGTGAGTGATTTGATTGTCAAACCATTCTGCACCGAGAGAGCAATCGCAACAGCGGCACCCAGCGAATGGCCAACAAGATGAAACTCGCTGCCCATGCTGTGTAGCGTTGCAGTGGCGGCATCGACGATGGATTGGAAACCAGGCGCAGTAGCATCGGGTGATGCGCCGTGGCCCGGCAAGTCAACGGCAAGTAAAGTATTAGGTAAACCAATGGCCATGGCAATTTGTCGCCACGCGGCAATTTCTGCTCCAAAGCCATGGATGAAAACAACGGGGGTGCCTTTGCCGTCTTTCAAGGATTTGACGTGTAGTCCCGTGTCAGAGTCGGCAGCGGATTTGCCTGATGTTGCAGCCAAGCCTTCCACATCTCGCAACACCACGGCACCTCGGGGGCCTGTGCCCGCGATCTTATCAATCTCAAGGCCATTGTTCGCGGCGATGCGGCGGGCCAATGGAGAAGACCTGCCTTGACCACTTTCCGCAACACGCGCAACAGCGATTTCATGAGCCGGAGCTTTGCCATTTTTTGCGGGTGCCTTCTTCGGTTGTTCAACCGAAGCTTTGGCATCTGCATCACTCCCCAACACCACAAGTGGTTCCAGCACGGTTGCTGTATCACCTACTTGGTAAGGTAGTTTGATCACCACACCAGCAGCAAAAGCCTCAACCTCAAAGGTGGCTTTTTCCGATTCAACTTCGGCTACGATCATGCCTTTCTTGACCGTGTCCCCCAGCTTCACGTGCAAGGCGACAACTTTTGCTACCGTTAGATCCTGCCCGACCTGGGGACACAAAATGGCGTCTGACATTGCGGCCTACTCCGCCGCCAGGGCATAAGCATCGAGATGCAAGCTGCGGCGGGCCGCTGCTATAACATCATCTTTTTGCGGAACGCTGGCTTTTTCGAGCACAAGATTGAAAGGCACCGGAATATCAAGACCGGCCACAATCTCAACCGGCGCATCAAGCTCATAGAACGCTTCCGCTTGAATGATCGATGCGATGTCAGAGGCTACACCGCCACGGCGACAGGCTTCTTGAACAATTACCGCACGCTTGGTTTTGGCGACCGACTTCAAGATCATCTGCTTGTCGAGCGGCACCAATGTACGCGGATCGATCACTTCAGCTTCAATTCCCTGCTTGGCGAGTTCCGCCGCAGCTTCAAGCGCACGATGCACCATGTTTGACCAGGCAATGATCGTCACATCCTTGCCTTCACGCTTGATGTCGCCAATGCCGAATTCAACGATGTGTTCACCATCGGGCACCATGCCCTTGGTCATGTAGAGATGCTTGTGCTCCAGGAACATCACCGGATCATCCTGGCGTAGCGCATATTTCAGCAAGCCTTTGGCATCGGCGGGTGTAGATGGCATGACCACGCGAAGCCCGGGAACAGAATAGAACATGGCTTCCAGACTTTGCGAATGTTGTGCGGCAACGCCACCGCCTGTGCCACCTTGTGTGCGCATGACGAAGGGCACACTGCCACTGCCACCTGTCATCAGGCGGAATTTTGCGGCCTGATTTACAATCATGTCCATGCCGAGCATGGCGAAATCGACATAGAGAATTTCAACAATTGGACGACCGCCGGCTATGGCTGCACCCACGCCCACGCCAATCATGCCGGCTTCGGCTATGGGCGTATCGCGCACACGCTTTGCGCCATATTTGGCCAGCAGACCTTCCGTGACTTTGTAGGAGCCGCCACGTTCAGCAATGCCTTCGCCAATGATGAAGACCTGATTGTTGCGTGCCATTTCTTCGTCAATTGCCTCACGCAGGGCATCGCGGTACATGATCTCGCGCATTAAAACGTTCTCCGGACTTACCTAATGTGATGCTTTAATATACCGCCGCGAATTCACGGAATTCCTCAACGGAAACTTCCGGGCTGTTCTTGGAAAATTCGACAGCTTCTTCAAACTCGTCTTGTACTTGTTTTTCGATTGTTGCTATTTCTGCTGCCGTCGCGCCGCCCATGGCAATGAAATCATTGCGGGCACGGTCGACGGGATCGCGTTCCTTGTAATATTTGAGTTTGTCTTCCGGCATATATTTTCCAGGATCATTCACGTGATGACCCATGTGGCGGAAGGTGCGGGCTTCAATCAGGATCGGCCCCTGCCCGGCACGACATTTTTTCACGGCTTCCACCATCAGGTCATGCACCGCCAGAGGATCATTGCCGTCGACAAGATGGCTTTCAACGCCGATCGCTGTGCCGCGCTTGTAAAGATCAGTCTCGCGCGTCGAGTCACCAATGGGAGTCGACACGGCGTATTGGTTGTTCTCAATGATCAGAATGAAATTGAGATTCCAAATCGCCGCGAGATTGAGCGACTCCATGAAGGTGCCGTTGTTAGTGGCGCCATCTGTTGTGAAGGTCACAGTGACGGCATCACTGCCGCGCACTTGTGCTGCCAGTGCCGCCCCCACACCCAGTGGTGTGCCAGCGCCTACAATGCCATTGGCTCCGAGATTTCCTGTGGTGATGTCAGCAATGTGCATGGAACCGCCATAGCCCCGACAATAGCCAGTCTCCTTTTGCAAGAGTTCCGCAACCATGCGCTTGATGTCAGCGCCCCAGGCAATGCAATGGCCATGGCCGCGATGGGTGGACGCGATGTAATCACCCTTTGACAGGGCCGCGCAGGCACCGGTTGCGATGCCTTCCTGACCGAGGTAGGGGTGGAAATAACCACGGATCAGACCCTGACGGTAAAGCTTGATTCCTTCGGTTTCGAACACCCTAATTGAATAAGCTGTTCTGAAAAGTTTTTCCAGAAGTGCCTTTGGAGGTGCATTTTCTCCGGACGGTGTTTTTGCCATATTGATTGAACCTTCTTCGGTTTAACCCGCTAATTGCTTGATAATCGCTCTACAATGCCGGTTCCGGTTTGTCGAGAAAATTTTCTTCACGTCTTGAAAATATCTGGTCGGGATTGCTTACTTGGTCTATTCTGGGTTTATTGCTAACGGTTGTGGCGATTCCGTTCAGGGCTTTCAACACACTAAAAGTGCGCTTGCAAAATGCGAGCGGAAAGGACTGTAAATATGGGAGAGACTGGTCGCGTTGATCTTATCCACCGGATTCAGAATCACTACGGCGAACTCCGCCCAGCTGAACGCAAAGTTGCGGATTATCTACGCAGCCGTGTTGGCATACGCATTGACGCATCAATCACTGAGTTTTCCCGCACCCTGGGTGTCAGCGAAGCGACCATCAGTCGCGTGAGCCGTGCCTTGGGCTATGAAGGTTATCCCAGTCTCAAACTCTCCATCGCCGAAGAATCCAGCCGCCAATCAACTTATACCAACCTGCCCTCAGGTTTGCTTGACGGCGACAACATGATCACATTGAGCGAAAAACTCTCGCTCACACTTGCGTCTGCAATTCGTGAAACCCATCGCTTGCTTGATGCGGACCGGATTGAAAAGGCAGTGCAAGCCGTATCCAATGCGTCGATGACTATTTTTGTGGGCGTCGGCGGTGCAGCTTCTGTGTGTGATGAAGCCGTGCATATGCTTTTGAAGGCTGGCATCGACTCCAAGAGTTACAATGATGGCTATACTCAGATCACCGCTGCGGCAACCATGACACCCCAGCGAACGATGGTCGGCATTTCGCACACAGGACACACTGAAACTGTTGCCTCGGCTTTGACACTTGCCCGCAGCAAGGGATCAAAAACCATTGCCATTACCAGCAATCCGGATTCCGATGTGGCGAAGGCTGCTGAAATCCAATTGATCACTTGGCATAACGACTCGCCACAACCGTTGTACGGCGATTTTCTTGAGGGCCGTGTTTGCCAACTTTATCTGGTTGAGCTGCTTTATCTCGGACTGCTGTTTCACCACGGGCAAAAACCACGTGAAAGTTTGAAAGCAACGGGTATGGCGCTGGAACGCTATTACCTGCGCAACGGCAGTAAGACTTGATGTTGCTATTTAACCAGCGACCGCAGATCGGCGAGCGTGACCACCCGATTGGGCAGGTCTCCGAGTTCCGGAACAACACGGTCAGCGATTTTGAAATCTTCTTCTGCGGTGTAGGATGAGATTGTGACAATGCAATTCATGCCTGCAGATTTTGCAGCGCGCAGACCGTTATTCGAATCTTCAACGACGACGCATTTTTGAGGATCAAGGTCAAGTTCTTTGGCCGCCAAAGTGTAAATTGCGGGGTTGGGTTTTTTCTTTGCAACAATATCACCAGCGAAAACCTTGATGTGTTGTGCGCGTTTCGCACCCAGCATTTTGTCCACGACAGCCTGCACGGCCCGTTCATTGGATGTAGAGCAAACTGCAATTTTCAACTGGGCAGAAAGTGCTTCATCGACGATCCGAGCAATCCCTGGCCGCAAAGGCAAGGCGCCAGTTTCGATCAACTCCATGAAGAGATCAGTCTTGAGCTTGTGTAGCGATGCTATGGCAGCATCGCGCTCTAGTGTCGGAACGGGCCAGCCCTGTTCATCAAAGTGGCGACGTATGCGTTCCTTGCCGCCCGATGTTGTCAGCAATTCACCATAACGCTCAACCGACCAT
Organism: Hyphomicrobiales bacterium; assembly: GCA_031398425.1. Classification (GTDB taxonomy): domain Bacteria; phylum Pseudomonadota; class Alphaproteobacteria; order Rhizobiales; family Aestuariivirgaceae; genus Aestuariivirga. The sequence continues at coordinate 9,167 of JANNNG010000100.1, forward strand.
TGGGTTTCCCAACCTATGGCCTTAAAGGCAGCGTTGAATGCAACGCGATGGCCATCGCGCTCCGTGTCAACCAGCACACCATCACAATCAAAAATAAGAGCCTGCATTTTATGCGCGGCCTGCTGCATGGGCGGCGCGGCCTTCGCTGCCGAAGGTGCGGATCATATCGCGCACATCGCCCATCATTGCCTCGTATTGCGATTGAATGAAAGGCAATGGTTCAGACTCTTTCGGCTTCTTGTCACGATGCCCCATGAACCCATCAATGAAGCGCTTCTTGTGCATGGTGGAGATATTGACCTTGGCACAGCCTGCACCAATGCAACGGTGGAACTGCTCTTCCGTGAGGCCCGTGCCGCCATGCAAAGCAATTGGAATATCGATTGCTGACGTAATGCGCTCCAAGAGTTCATAAGCGATTTTTGGCTCACCGGCGTAGAAGCCGTGCGCCGTGCCAATGGCTGGCGCAAACACCGCAAGCTTTGGCATTTCCTTGCAGAACTCAACGCATTCATCAAAATCAGCGAGAATGGATTTATCCTGCGCCACAAACTTGTCGTCCTCAACGCCACCAATGGCGCCGATTTCGGCCTCAAGACCGACACCCGCAGCTTCGGTAAGTTTGTAGACTTCACTCGACTTCGCGATATTTTCCTTGAACGGAAGTGATGAGCCATCGAACATCACAGAGGTCCAACCGGCATCAATGCAGCCTTGGATGATTTTGACATCAGAGCAATGATCAAGATGCAAGGCCACCGGAACGTCGGTGTCGCCAGCGAGTTGCTTCACCCATCCTGCAATGGGTTTGAAGCCCCAATGGCGAATGGTCTTGGTTGAGACCTGCACAATGATCGGAGCTTTAAGTTCCGTGGCGCTGTCAACAATAGCGCGGACAGAGTTGTAATCGATCATGTTGAACGCCGCGATACCATAACGTGCGGCCTGTGCACGCTTGAGCATCGGGCCCATATTCAAAAGTGGCATGTTTTCAGACCTTGGATTTCTAAACGGATTACGAGATTAGATTAGCGTTTCTTGCGGACGGCTGGGGTCGAAGAGACGGCGTCTACCGGCCGCCTTGGCTTCACTATCAAAAACCGTGCCTTTTGGCGCTGACACGACTTCAAGCTGAAGCCCCCAAGGTGCCATGAAATAGCACCAGGACAGACCAAGATTAGGACCGTCGGCATAGACGGTGGGTTCATCTAAAACCTTCACGCCGTTGTCCTTCAAGAACTTCACAGCGGCATAAATGTCATCAACATAGAACGCGAGATGATAGCCACCGACGTCAGAGTTTTTTGGCAATACGGTTTTCTGGTCAGGTGAAGAGTATTCGAACAGTTCAAGATTGGTGCCATTGCGCATGCGTACATAGCGGAATTCCTTGACCACTGCGCGGGGATGAATGTTGAGATGGGTTGTCATCCAGTCGCTGTCGTCATTGCGGAAATCGGTGGCAGCTGTGAACAGCACTTCAGCACCCAAAATCTTCTCGAAAAAGTCACAGGCTTCCTGCAGGTTTGGAACTGTAAGACCCACATGCTCCATGCCTTGAATTCCGGGGATTGGCATTTTTTTACTCCCTGTTCGGCCCGTTTGAAAATTTTCTTCTCAATTCAGGGCAACACAAAACTCAGTCAACTGCATTATTGCAGTTTCTGGTGCAATTTTGCGATCACTCTAACCATTTAATTTTCAGACTTTCAAGCCGCATTGAAAATTATTTTCAGACGCTCCCAGTCGATCAATCAAAAATACTTCGCGTTGTAATCATACATTGCTTGATAAGCCCCGCCCTTGTTCAGGCTGGTGTAACCCGTTTTGAACAGCTCGTGCTGATCTTCGTAAAGTGCCCTTGTAATGCGTGATGGTTCGACCATGCTTTCCAGCGACACCATGGCACCTGCGGCTTCCGCAACGCTGGAGAATTGCCCTGCCCCAACCGCACCCAAGATGGCCGCACCCAGCACGGTGCATTCGCGCACCTTGGGCACGCCTGCCGGGATGCCAATCACATCGGTCATGATCTGAACAAAGCCTGGGCTTTTGGTGCCGCCGCCGGTGAGACGAAATTCAGTGACACCGCCTTTCATGCCGGATTGGAAAGTATCAACAATCATACGCATTTCATTTGCAACACCTTCGAGCACGGCGCGCATCACATCGGCGCGGTCATGGTCGAGCCGCATACCAAGGTAACCACCCTTGGCTGTCACATCATAGTAAGGTGTGACTTGGCCTTGCATGAACGGATGGAAAATAAGCCCTTTTGCACCGGCAGGTGATTTCATGGCGAGGTCAACCATCTCGGCATAGGGACTGCGTTTGGCTTTTTTGGCGGTTGCTTGTTCGGGCATCCCGAGAATGTCTCGCCACCAGCGCAGGCACACACCAGCCGCAAAGGCTGCCCCTTCAAGATCCCACATGCCGGGAACACCATGGCCACCAAGGAACAACTTGTCTCCCGTCACGCGATCAACACTATCGACATGGGCCACCATCACAGCCGATGTGCCGACGGTGAATTCGGCCATGCCTTGCTTGATGATGCCCGCACCAATTGCCGCACATTGTTGATCACCGGCACCACGGCAGATCGGAGTGCCGGCAGGGATACCTGTTGCGGCAGCAGCGGCTTTTGAGATCACGCCTGCTTGCGTGGCGGTTCTGCCGACAGGTGGCATCATATCGCGGGTCAAGCCACAGAGCTTGAGGACTTGGTCACTCCAATCCAGTTTGCGAATATCCATCATGCCATTCAGCGTGAGTGATGCAGGATCCGTTGTCCAATCATCAGCGCCCAAGAGATGCAGGAAATATTCCTGGCCATTTACCACCCAGTGCGTCTTCTCGAAAATGTCAGGTCGGTTATCGCGCAACCAGGCAATTTTGCAGGCGGCCCAGGCGGCGGCAAGTGGCATGCCTGTGTGCTTTTGATAATCAACCGCAGAAAGCGTTTCGGCGAACTTGCCTTCATAGGCTTGGGCACGGCCATCGTTCCACACAATCGAGGGTGCAAGTGACTGCTTCTTGGAATCCAGCAAACCAAAGGTGCCGCGCTGACTGGAAAAACCGACTGACTTATAAGATGAGCGGGCAAGATTTGCAGCTTTTATGGCTTGTTTTGAAGCGACGCAGATACCGTCCCAGACATCCGCAAAATCCTGCTCAACCCAGCCCGCACGCGGGAAGCTGCAGGCATATTCCTTATAGCCTGTCGCGATCTCGTTGCCTTTGTCATCATAAATGGCAACAGTTGTGCCTGTGGTTCCTGCATCGATGCCGATGAAAGCCCTGATTGCTTTGCCTGCCATGTTTCTGCTCCCATTCTTTTATTTATGTTGCAACTGAAGCGACCCAGTCATTGACTGCTTCGAGAAAACGACGACGCCTTTGCTGTTCGATAAGTGGCCATGACGCGATGATGCGTGCTTTGTCTTCCGCAGGTTCTACTGATGGCCCAAGCATTTTCTGCACATCCACAGCGATTTCCGTATTGCCCGTCCCGCTCCAGCTGTTGTTCACACGCATGGCAAATGGCAACATGGCGTCATGCCACGTCGCGTCAAGAATTACTGTCTCGCCGTTAATGTCAACGCTCAGGACATTGTGAATGTCGCGAACTCCATCGCGCGCCGCATCACCGAAAACAGTTGGAATATTGCGTGCATGACGAAATGGAGTGGCAAAATCACCGAGCACCAGCTCGATACGGGACTTGAAGCCAATTTCATTCAGCAGTGCGGCAAGCAATATGTGCTTGCTCGAACATGAACCTGCACGTCTCTGTAATATGCCTTCGAGGCTGCGATCGCCCGTCGATAGATAAGGCAGGTTGCGAACGGCATGAAAGACGGAAACCGCATATACTGAGTTGCCTTCACGCGCCAGCTCTCCGAGGAAACCTGCAAGAGTGGCATTGCCTGTTTTGGCTTCCATGGCTTGCCCCTCCTGAAACATCAGAAGAAGGCGCGGCCATCACTGGAAGAGAAGGCATGCCATTTCTCCCGGTTCACGGTGATGTAGCAACGCTCGCCTTCCTTACCCATGAATTCCGGCGTTGTCTTCACACGGATGCGGCTGTCAGCAAGTGTGACATCAACAATCATGTCACTTCCCAATAATTCAGTGACAAAGATTTCGCCTTGTACGTGCTCATCTTTCGGTTTTTTGCCCGAAATGCTCAGCGCATCAGGACGCACGCCTAAGCGGATTTGCTTGGCGTTCTGCACATCCAGGAGCTTGCGCTGTTCTGGTGTCACGGCAATCGAGAAATTGGGATGATTGAACCAGGTCTTGCCGCCCTTGTTCTCCAGCGTTGCATCCATGAAGTTCATCGCTGGTTCGCCGACAAAGCCTGCGACCCAGGCATTGACGGGCTTGTTGTAAACTTCACGCGGGCTTCCCAGTTGCTGCAAAATGCCTTCATGCATGACGGCAATCTGGTCGGCCATGGTCATGGCTTCGAGTTGATCATGCGTCACGTAGATCATTGTGGTACCCAGTGTGCGCTGGAGATGTTTAATTTCACCGCGCATATGAGCGCGCAACTTTGCATCCAGATGGGCAATGGGTTCATCAAACAGGAAGAGCTTGGGTTCGCGCACAATGGCGCGGCCAATGGCGACGCGCTGCTTTTGCCCACCGGACAATTCCTGCGGGCGGCGCTCCAGCAATTGGCCAATTTCAAGAAGATTGGCCGCTGATTGTACACGTTCTTTGATGCGCGCAGGATCCTGTCCGCGAAGCTTCAGGGGGTTTGCCATATTTTCGAAAACGGTCTTGTGCGGATAAAGTGCATAGTTTTCAAAGACCATGGCAACGTCTCGATCTTTCGGCGCAAGGTCATTGACACGCACTTCGTCAAACAGAAGATCGCCAGCGGTGATGTGCTCCAAGCCTGCCACCATGCGCATGGTCGAAGACTTGCCGCAGCCTGATGGACCGAGGATCGACAGAAAGCTTCCATCTTCAACGTCGATGTTGAGGTCTTTCACAGCCTGGAATTCGCCGTACTTCTTCCAAATGTTTCGGAATGAAATCTTGGCCATGATGTTACTCCATTATTCCTTGACCGCGCCCATGGTGAGGCCGGTGACGAGATATTTACGAATGACAAGGCCCAGAAGCATCATGGGCAATGTGGTGATGGTGCCAGCAGCCATGATGGTGCCCCACTGGATGTTCTGTGGCTGCACGAGTTCACGTGTTGCAACGGGCAAAGTCTTGGCCCCACCTGAACCGATGATGGCGGAGAACAGGTAGTCGTTCCAGCCGAAGAGAATGCAAAGTACGATGAAGGCACCGATGCCCGGTGCCACGAGTGGCAGGATGGACATGAAGGCCTGGCTGCGGGTTGCACCATCCACCATCTGCGCTTCTTCCAATGCATAAGGCACGTTGTCGAAGAAGCCTTTCAAAATCCAGATGGCGAAAGGCAGGTTGAACGTGGTGTAGGCGAGGATGAGGCCCGGCAATGTGCCCACCAAATTCAGTTCACGGAAAATCCAGAACAGCGGCACCAGCACCGCAACAACAGGTGCCATGCGCGTGGAGATGATCCAGAAGAACAGGTCCCCCTTGAACTTGAAGTCGGAGCGGGAGAGCGCGTAAGCGCACATGGAGCCCAGCACCACCGAGACAATGGCAGAGCCACCTGCTGCTACAATAGAATTGAAGAAGTAAGTACCGAAAGGCTGTTGGGTAAACAGATCAATGTAGTGTTTGAACGTTGGTGTAAACTCAAAAAAGACGCTGGCCCCCAACCAATCACCGACAGCCGGAATCTTGAAGGCTTCCAGCAGGTCTTTGAAGGATGACATGATCATCACAAAGATCGGCAGCACGGTCCAGATCAGATAGAGCCCGACAAAGATTCCGGAGAACCAGTGGAACGCCTTGGTCCAAGGCGTTTCGTAACTCACAACAGAACGGGATGCCATGATGCAACTTTCCTTTAGTTCTTCACGGGCGCCGATTGCCGGTCGAATATACGGACCAGAATCTTTCCGAGGATGATAGTGATGATGAGCAGGATAAGTGCAATTGCAGCACCGCGCCCAAGCTTGGTGAACCGGAAGGACACTTCGTAGAGATAAACGGGAAGAATCTTTGTCGAGTCAGCCGGTCCACCGCCTGTCAGCACAAGCAACGAGTCGATGAAGCGGAAATTGTCCATGAAGCGCAGCATGATGGCGATCAGCAGCACGGGATAAAGATTGGGCAATGTCACCGACATGAAGTTGCGGAAGGGCGAGGCGCCATCGACCATGTTGGCTTCAAGCTGATCCTGCGGCACGCGCTTCAAACCAGCGAGCGTGATCAGTGTGATGAGCGGTGTCCATTGCCACACGTCCACCAATACGACGCCCCACATGGCGGTTTTGGTATCAGCAAGAATGGATTTAGCGCCGAGAATGCCCAAGCTCTGGAAAATCCAGTGATACCAGCCGAAGGTGCCGTTGTAGAGAAAGTACCAGACCATGCCGGCGACGATGGGTGCCATCATCATCGGCATCAACATGGTGGTGACAAGGAATTTTTCGAAGCGCGATCCATTGAGTGCAATGGCCAGAAAAACGCCAATGGTGATCTGCAGGAACAGACAAAGAAAACTGTACCAGATCAACAGCTTCCATCCGTTGAGGAAGCGATTATCGGTCAGAAGTTTTGTGAAGTTCTGAAAGTCGTTCCATTCAACCAAGCCAATGTCCACATTGTGGAGGCTCATATAGATCATCCAGAAGAAGGGATAGAGCGAGATCGCCGCAAGCAGCAATACTGCGGGCGCCATCAGCCAATAATAATAAGCCTTTGAGGGCTGTGCATTGAGGCGCAGGATAGAATCACTGATGTTGGAAACGGGCTTTGCTTCCACACTTTCCAGAATCTGGCGTACTCGGAAAAGCTTGCCGCTGTTTTCACCCGGTATCATGTCGTCCACGTTCATGGCCGTCATCGTCCTCAAGCCTCACATCATAAGGAAAAAGTGGTGGCCACTGCAAGACAGAGGCCACCAGATTTGAAGATATTCCTCCCCTGCAAGCAATGGAGGTTTTTTGCAACCGCGCTTATGCGCCGTTGAGTTCGTTCAACTGGGTCTGCAACGACTTGCAGGCCTCTTCCGGAGACTGGCCACCAGAAATGCACTTCTGCACTTCTGACGCGAGGATCGAGTGATACTCGTTGCCGTTTGGAATTTTGGGGCCCAACACGAAATGCGGATCCTTGATGCCGTATTCATAAACGGCGTCAAATGTAAGCGCATTTGGCATCTTGGTCGGACGTTGCTTTGCCGCTTGCACTTCTGGATCGGCCACAACCGATTTACGTGTCGGTGTGCCGCCAAGACCTTTGAGCACGTTAAGCTGGTTGGTCTTCGAAACCGACCATTGTGCGAAGATGAATGCTGCGCGCTTCATGTCTTCCGTGGCGTTGCCATTGATGCCAATACCACCGATACCGCAGTTGGTGCCGTTCACAGCTTCGCCGCCATTCTTGATCCATGATGGATCGCCCTTCGGACATGGTGCGTAGGCCGTCTTGCCGCCAGCAGCGCGTGACTTGGTTTCATCTTCAATCGACGCTGCAAATTCATGGTACTGCGTCTGCATCGCGATGTTGCCGGACTGATAAACCGTATTGAGCTCAAGTGTGCCGTTGGCAAGGTTGTCAGGATGGCAGACGTCCGACAGTTCCTTGAACTTCTGCATCATGAGAATGGACTGTTCGTCACCCCAGTTGGTTTTGCCTGGTGTCTTGGAGCCAAGCTTGTCGTCAATATTCCAATCCTGCCAACGGCCGTTCGCAAACAGGAAGCGCTGAATATCAAGCTGCGTGGTCCAAGCGAATGAGCCTTGGTGCTGGGCGTAGCCGTATGGCACGTCAGCGCCACCTTCCTTCATCTTCTTGAAGAAGGCTGCCATGTTGGTGACGTCAAGCCATGTTGAGTCCTTGTTGAACTCAAGGCGCTTGCCATATTCCTTTTCGAAATCCTTCGAATGGGTTTCGAAAATGTCCTGGCGGTAGAAGGTACAGGCGATAGCTGCGTCATAGGGAAGCGCAATGATTTTGCCTTCCTGATAGAAACGACCGCAGGCCGACAGGAAGTTGGGGAACCAGGCATCATCGCCATAGCCCTCAGGATCCTGTGGCAGCGTATTGTCTCCAAACATGGGAGTCATGTCGGCATAAAAATCAGCAAAGGGTGAGCCAATGGGCTTGTCCTGCACATAGTTCAAAACATAGTCTGCTTTGCCACCGCGAAGGTCGATGCCAACTTTCTGTTGCACGACAGGCAAATCATCAGTCAAAATTTCAACTTCGATGCCGGTAAGATCGGTAAAGGCCTTGATGTTATCGCGGATGGCGAAGGATGGCGGCGTATTTTCCGACATGAACTTCAGCTTGGAACCGGAATATTGCTTCCACTTCGCATCATCAGACGATTGCGCTTGAGTTGTAGTCCTAGTGATTGTTGAACCGAGGCCAAGCGTCAAACCGCCTGCCCCAAGACCTGCAACTGTGCCACCACCGAGTTCAAGGAACTTGCGGCGATTGAGGCGTGTGTAGACTGCGTTTCTTGGAATATTAAACATGGGGTGTCCTCCTCCTGAAATGTATCGACAGCTTAAACTGCTCACGTGTCTATTGCGCGGTTTGGACTGCCTTGTCTGGAAATCCGTCCGAACGAATCTGCTGAACGCCATGACAATCCGTCCGACACCCAACCAACCGATAATTTGACTTCAGCCCTTTTCTTCGGATGTGCAACATTGCAGGAGAACGGCGCGTCATCGATTTTCACCAATGTAGAAAATTTTCACCAAACAAATCAAGCGGAATCTTTCATCCCCGGTGCGTATTGAAAAGAATCTGTTTTTTGTCCGTATTTCACTGTCAAAAGCACTTGAATGTTCTTTGGCGATAATTTTCAAAGAGTGCTTGGCAAGCTTCTCAACACTTTAACTTGACCATGATGGAATTTTCCAAGTGAGAAATTCCGTGGCCTAGCGATGCGCTGTAGGCGATTCAGGCTTTAGGAAGAGAAGATGCCGGAAGTGTGTAGGTCTTGACCTTGCCCCAAACCCCGTTCTTTTTTGGGGGGATTACCGGGCAACCCTACTTCCACAAAGCAACTGCCCGCAGCTTCACGCATGGTTGCATCGAAAAATCTGCCTTCAATGGACAACATGTGAATGCCCGCCGCATTCGCGGCAGCGGCCTCATCTGGTGTGGTCACGAAAAGCATGGAAATCTTTTCGCCCTTCTTCTTCATCTTGCGAATGTCTTCGACATGCGGACGGTTGTGATACATCCCCATGATGCTGTTTCCTCAGAATTCTTGTGGCTTGTAGTCGCTGGTTTCAGACGGGGCCACGGCCTGCAAAAGTTCGACGGATTTCCGAACGCCCTCTTCTCGCGACAACATCACGTCTTCATGTTCAATGGACAGCCATCCGTCATAGCCCACCATGCGCAAGCGGTAGCAGAAGTCTTTCCAGAATTTCTGGCCGTTGCCATAGCCCAAGGTGATGTAGCTCCAGGCGCGGCCCGGAATGTCCATCAATGAACCGTTTTCTAGGCGGCTGGTTGTCGCGCAAACGGGCTTGTTGATGAAGGTGTCTTTCGCATGGGTGTGAAAAATAGCGGGCCCCAATGCGTCGATGGCGGCAAGCGGATCAGCGCCCATCCACATCAAATGCGAGGGATCGAGATTTGCGCCGACAATCGGGCCGATTTCGCTGCGCAAGCGCAACAGCGAGGGGACATTGTAAACGAGCTGGTTACCGTGCAATTCGACAGCGAGCTTTTTCACGCCATGCTGTTGAGCAAATGCAGCAAGTTTGGCCCAGTAGGGCAATGCCCGTTCTTCCCATTGATATTTCAGCATGGTCTGGGTTTCAGGCGGCCATGATGACACCACCCAATTTGGCATTTTGTCGCCCGCAGCACCTTCCGGAAGTCCAGACATGAGAACCACGGTACCAACACCCAGTTCACCTGCAAGACGGATGGAATCGTGCAATGCTTCTGATTGTTTGTGGCCTTCCGTAGGGTGCAACTGGTTGCCATTTGCATTGAGTGCGATGATCTCGAGTTTGCGCTGCTCGACAGAGGCCACAAAAGTTTTGCGTGCTGAAGCATCGCTGAGCAGCGACTTCAAGTTCAAGTGTGGCGCAGATGTCCAGTTGGCGGCGTTGAATTCAACACCTTTGATGCCAAGCTTCGCCGCCGTATCCAACATGTCATCAAAGGATAAATGCCCCAGGGAGTCCGTGACCATTCCGATTTTCATTGTTGTCTCACATGTAGAATTTTGGTTTGTCGATTTGCGTCACAGCAACAGTTTTGCCGGTGTGCAGCGCTTCAACGCCGGCTTCCGCAACGGCTGTTGAGCAATAGCCATCCCACGCTGTGGCACCCAGATTGGGCTTTCCGGTTTGCACGGATTTCACCCAGGCGCGGTTCTGTTGGCGGTAGGCATCCACGAAACGGGGGCGCCAATCGGCAGGATAGGTGTTGATCTGTTTAAGGCCAAGGTTGATGTCGGCGTTCACAGGAGCACGCAAGAAGGCAGTTCCCTTTTCGCCCACAAGTTCACCACGCACGTCATAGCCATAGGTGGCGCTGATGTTGACTTCGATGTTGACCAACTGGCCAGCAACCGTTTCCAGCACCATGAACACAGGCGCGGTTTCACCGCCGCTTGGTGGGCGGAACACGCTGATCGATTTGAAATCGGAGTCCAACATCCAGCGGGCCGCGTCAAACTCGTGGGGCGCGGAATTGCAGATAGCCATCTCAGGGCGGAAATCATAGGCAGGTGCCACATTGCGGTGGAAACAATGGAACATCAGCGCGTTGCCCAGATCGCCGCGCACCAAAATGGATTTGATTTCAGCATAGGACGGATCGAACCTGCGCATGAAGCCGATTTGCACGAGATGCGAGCCCGATTTTTCTTCGGCTGCCAACACAGCCAAACACTCTCTCGAGTCTTGCGACAACGGCTTCTCGCACAACACGGGCTTGCCCGCAGCGATGCAAGCCAGTGTCAACGGCGCATGGAATTGATCTGGCGCCGCAATCACCACGGCATCTACGGATGTGTCGTTGATCACGGACAGCGGATCGCTTGTTACAGATTTTGCACCATTTGCATCTGCGGCAGTCCTGGCCCGCGCATGATCAGCGTCGCAAATGACCTGCAACGATGTGCCCGGCACTTCTTCTGCAAAGATGCGGGCGTGGTCGGCACCCATGATTCCGGCACCGATAACACCAATCCGAAGTGTCATGATTTTTGGTTCATCCTTGCGACCTTCTTCGCGTAACGCGCGTCCATCAGTTCTTGCCCTTCTTTGCTGCCGTCGTGCCAGGTGCCAAACAACTTATCGATGCCAGTGGCACCATCAGCGTAGTTCACTTCAAAATGCTTGTGGTGCAGGTAGTGGGCAAAGGCGTGGGTATCAACAGCGCCATTTTCTCCCACTTCCATTTTGTCAAAGCCGATGTGGCCAACCACGGCGCCGGTTCCAGTGATCTGCAAATTGTAAAGGAAAAGCAACGGGTGAGATGGGACAATGAGATGAATGAGTGAATCTGACCAATAGAGTAAATGTTCGATCGGGTGCATGGACAGGCTGGACCATGGACTTGGATTGACCGAATTATGATGCACCGAGTGAATATGTTTGTAGAGAACTGGCACGTGAATCAAGCGATGAACGCAATAGAAATGCAGCTCATGGTACACTGGCATGACAAATGCAAACACGATGAACCAGATGGGATATTCTGCGAAAGTGCCCCAAAGGCCATAGCCATCGGCATAGCACCAAAGCCCGAACACTTCATAAGCCGTCCAGATCGGAACTCCCGATACAAATGAACGGACAATGTTGTCGATGTTCTGGCTCTTGAACATGAACACATCACTAGGCTGTTCAGACGGCCACTTGCCATTGAATTTGAAATGGTTGCCCTGCGCGCGTTTGACGTAAAGCCGCAATTCAAGCGCACCATAAACAATGAGAATTAGAAGCGCATTGCGGGCAAACAAGTATGCGATCCAGCCAGGCGCAAATGTTTTCATCGTTTCAATTGATGGCGTGAGATAAACCCATTGCACCAGCGCCACGCCCATGAACAACAGGTTCCAAGGGAACAAGTAACCGATTAACCAATTGACATACTTCATCGGTTCGCGCGGCCAGGTGAGATAAGGTGCCAGACCAAGAGGCTCTTTGGGGTTCCAATCACCACGCTTGTTGCGTGTGCCAAACTTTAGATCATCCATAAATTTTCAACTCGCCATTCAAATTTTCGACACTGTGCATACGTTGTGATTTTGTGTTTCGGTTCTCACGCCGCGTTGCTTTCAATCTGGGCTTCAAGCGCTGCCATGGTTTCACCGCCCGCCATGAGATCGGTAATTTCTTCCCGCGTCTTTTCGCCTTTGCGGAAGTCGGCAGCGATAGCGCCACGAATAAGAACGGCAAAGTGATCGCCGACAGCCATTGCATGCATGACTTGGTGGGTGATGAATATCACGGCAAGGCCGCGCTTCTTGGCTTCATTGACAATGCGAAGAACGTAGCTGGCTTGTTTCACGCCAAGGGCCGCCGTTGGTTCATCGAGAATGAGCACCCGCGCGCCAAAGTGCACGGCTCGGGCAATGGCAAGAGATTGCCGTTCACCACCGGAAAGACCACCAACCAATCTATCGCCGTCGTCAATGCGCGTAATGCCGAAGTCTCGCACGGCTTTGACTGCAATCTCATTGGCTTTTTTTCTGTCATAGACTTTGAAAGGTCCCCAGCCCTTGGTGGGCTCGACTCCGACAAAAAAGCTGCGGCCAATACTCATCAGCGGAAAGGTGCCCCCGAATTGGTGCACAGTTGCAATGCCCATGTGGCTGGCTTGGCGCGGATTGGTAAAGTTCTGCGGCTTTCCGTCCATTTCGAGTTGTCCGGATGTAAGCGTGTAAACCCCGGACAAAATCTTGATCAGCGTGGATTTACCCGCGCCATTGTCGCCCAATAGGCACAACACTTCGCCGGCTTTCACTTGCAGCGAAATGTCGTTCAGCACTTCAATCGGGCCAAAGGATTTGTTGACGTTTTTGAGCGCGAGGATTGGTGTTGACATGCTTTCTCTCACTTCTTTTTCGGTGCGTAGGACAGCGCCATTTTACGGAACGTGTTGTTCATCAGAACGGCAGCGAGCAGCAAAAGACCAATGATGGTGCTGGACCAGTTGCGATCAAAGTCGGTGTAGTAGATGCCTTGGGTGACGATCGCGAAAGTGATGGTTCCAAAGAAGATGCCGACCACCGAGCCAAAACCACCTGTAAGCAATACGCCGCCCACAACAACTGCGATGATCGAGTTGAAAATATAGGACTGTCCGCCGGACACTTGCGCTGAGTTGAACAGAATGGCGTGACACATGCCGACGAAGGCAGCGCTGGTGGCGGAAAGCACAAACAGCGTGATCGTCAGTTTGCGAGTGGGAATACCGGCATTGCGGGCCGACTCCTTGTCACCGCCCATGGCGAATATCCAGTTGCCGTATTTGGAAAAATGTACGAAAAAAACATAGATCACCACAGCGGCAAGCCACCACGCGATGAGGACTTGGAACTGCTTGCCAAAATACAGATCACCAAAGATGGCTTTCGCGATGGGGGGGCCTTGATCGCGACGCTGGTTGTGCCGGTAATAATAACTGACATGCCGAGGACCGTGCCTGCGACGACAAACAATGTGCCGAGCGTCACAATGAATGATGGCACAGCAGTGCGAACGACCAAATATCCATTGATCAACCCAATGACGACACCAAGCATCAACACTGCTGCCACAGCCAGCCAAATCGACTGTTGAAAATGTCCGGCAATGATTGCCGTTGTCATCGAACCTGCGGGCACCATGGATCCCACTGAGATATCAAGTTCGCCAGCGATCATGAGCAGGCCGACGGGTATTGCTATAATTCCAAGTCCTGCGGCGATGTTAAGCCACGACGCAAAAGCACCGACTGACAGGAAGCTGAGGCCGCCTTGGAAGCAGAAGAAAACAAACATGGCCACGAGCCCGATAAAGGCTCCAGACTCGGGGCGCCGAAACAGACCGCCCCATGATGGTGCTGTTGGCCGCTCTGCAATTGCATTATTCATTAGGCATTCCTCCGCCGACCGCCGCCGCATGAATGCAGCTCGTTTAATCTTGGCTGTAGGTCCGGCCCGGGAGGTTGCATCCCGAGCCGTTCTTCGTGTTCGTTATCTAGCGCGCACCCGCCGTAACGCCCTTCAGCGTTGCTTCAATGTTGGTCGCGTCAATGACACCAGGTCCGGTCAGAACTGGGAACGTTGGCAAGATATTGCCGAAGTCGATGTAGTTGGCGAGCAGGTTTGTGGCGATGTTGCCCTGAAGGTAAGGCTGTTAATCAATCGCAAAACCTTGTGTGCCTGCCTTGATGCGATCAAGACCAGACTGGTTGAAGTCAAAAGATGCGAGCATGGCCTTGCCGGTCTTGCCAGCTTGTTCAACGCCAATGGCAGCGCTATCCGCGTCGCCAGCAGAAATCGTAATCACACCATCAATCGTGTCGTCTTTCAGCAAAGTTGCCTTGATTGCTTCAGCAACGGCAGTTGGATCGCCGAAGCTTGAAGCCGGCAAAGGCAGCTGGGTTGACTTGGAGCCAGCCTTGGCCGCGCCGTCCATCACACCACGGCAACGGTCTTCGAGGTTACCGGCACCTGGAACAGTATTGACGCAGATGATGTTCTTCACGCCTTTCTTGGCATAATATTCACCGGCAGCGAGACCAGCCGGATATTCTTCGTTGCCCACATAGTTCAGGGCGCCGAGTTCCTTGGCCTTGTCGCTACCGCCAGCATTCATGAGAATGATCTTGATGCCCTTTTCCATGGCTTCCTTGATCGCTGGATCTTCAGCATCTGGAACCCAGTTTGGAACCACGATGCCATCAACGCCCTGGCTGATGGCGGTGCGCACGAGTTGAGCAGCATCGGCACCAATGTTGTCATAGGTTTGCAGTTGGAGATAGGTGCAGGTGCCGCCATTGGCCACAACGGCCAAACACGCATCGTCCATGCCTTTTTTGATCTTGTTGAAGAACAAGTCGTCAGACTTGCCGCCAACAACGGCAATTTTGGCAGCCATGACGGTTGGTGCAAACACGGCCAAAGCTGTCGTCGCCGCCAATACAGTTAGAAATTTCTTCATGCTTTTTTCTCCCAATGAGCCGTCGTGCGGCAGTGATTTCTTGTCTCGGATGACGCATGCGATTTTCTAGCTTGCGCCTCGCGAGACTGATGTTAAAGATGGCATTAGGTTTTTGTTCAAGATCAGAAAGAACATCAAATGATTGTTTGTAAATCATTTATTGCTGCATTGCGGTATGTTTCGAGACAAGCGCGACCTTTTAAGATTGCAGCTGTAAAGCTTGATTGTTTTGATGTAATTCGGATCAAATGATGGCAAAAAAGATTGAACTGCCGGAAAATATTCGTCGTGGCCCTTCCGTCGCGGCCATTGCTGCTGTTGCAGGCGTCGGCACGGCAACCGTGGACCGCGTGTTGAATGGCCGCCAGGGGGTGCGTGAGAAAACGCGGAAGAAAGTCCTCAAGGCCCTTGATACGCTCCAGTCGTCTGAATACAGGCCAAGTTCCGAAAATCATACGAACTACAAAGTCGCCTTCCTGTCTGACAGCGGGCAAAGCTTTCGCGAAACACTGGAATCCGCTGTTTGGGAAACAGTCAGGCAAAGGCCAAACATTCGAGCGACTTTCGACGGTTTCAATACATCGAAGCTTGATACGATACGCTTTGCAAATATCATTGAACGCACAGCCGAGACCGCTCAGGCCATCGTCATCGTTGCCCGTGAAGACCTGATCATCAACCGCGCAGTGCGCAATGTTGTGGGACGTGGTGTTCCTGTCATTTGTCTGACAACTGACCTGCCAACTTCTGGCCGAACAGCCTATGTCGGCACAGATCAGGCAGGGGCCGGGGCAACGGCAGCATATCTCATGGGGCAAGTCATTGGAAACAAGGAAGCCAACATCCTGCTGGTTAATTCTGCGCCCTATCGCGTGCAGGAAGAACGGGAGTTGGGCTTCCGGCGGGTTTTGCGCACAGAATTTCCACAGCTCCGTGTCGACGAGCGCGTAAACTCCCATGACGAGTCAGGGCATGTGTTTCCCATTGTGTTGCGCTACATCGAAGAACACGGACCACCCACAGGCATTTACAATGTGGCGGCTGGAAATGTTGGCATCGGCAAAGCGCTCACCGAGGCGAAGCTTGTGGGCAAGACGGTATTTATCGGCCATGAGTTGAACGCAAACTCCCGAATGCTGCTGGAAGCGGGCATCATGAATTTTGCCATAGGTCACGATGTGGGGCAGGAGGTTGAACTTGCCTTGGACTGCGCAATCCAGGCTGCGGGACGGAAACCTGTGACGCCGCCAGCCTTTACCCGCATTCGCATCTACACCAAATACAGTTGCAACTGAGGACGTAGACATGAGGTATCGAACGTTTGGCCGCACGGGATGGCAAATCAGTGAAATTGGCTTTGGTGCATGGCAGCTTGGCGGCGACTGGGGCAAGGTTGATGATAAAGCTTCTATCGACACGCTGCATTATGCTTTCGACAAAGGTATCAACTTTGTCTACACCGCAGAGCTCTATGGCAATGGCCATTCCGAAGAGGTGATCGGCCAAGCATTGAAGCAATGGTCGGGTGACAAAATTTATGTCGCGACGAAAACGCGTCCCATCATCTGGCCCGATGCAAATGACGACAGCCCCCAAATGCGGGGGCGATTCCCAGAATGGTATCTGCGCGAAAATATCGAAAAATCGCTGAAACGTTTGCAAGTCGAACGCATTGATCTTTTCCAACTGCATTCTTTCATGCCCTCCGCAATGGAAGAATTGGACTGGCTGGAAACTTTGATGAAGTTGCGGCGCGAAGGCAAAATTGACCGGATTGGTGTTTCGTTGCGCGATAATCGTCCGCAAGAGGGTGTTGATCTCGCAGCGGCGGGATTGGTCGATTCAGTGCAGTGCATCTTTAATATGTTCGAGCAACGCCCTGCTGGTGGTTTGTTCCAAGAAGGTGGGCGCACCAACACGGCTTTCATCGCCCGCGTGCCCTTGGATTCAGGTTCGCTCGTCGGGCATTGGACACCCGAGAGTTACGCTGCTTTTGAACCCGGCTCACAGCCCCATACAATGTTCAGGGGGACACGTTTTGCGGAAACACTGGCCCGCGTCGAGAATCTCAAAACACTTTGCAGGCCTTACTATTCAACGCTTGCTGAAGCTGCCATGCGCTATGTGTTGTCTGCGCCACAACTCTCAACACTTATTCCTGGCATGCAGAACCGAGCCCAAGTTGACATGAACATTGCCTATTGTGATGGCGCAGCGTTCCCTGAAGCGCTGACAATGCAATTGCCCCAGCACACATGGATCAGGAACTATTATCAGTGAGCGACTTCAACCGGCACCGCTTTGAACTGTTGTTGCCTTGGCAATTGCGCGACATCGTTGCCATCTCGCCCATCGCCTACATTCCGATCGGTACATTTGAATGGCATTGTGAACACCTCCCCATCGGACTCGACGCGCTGACGGCACACGGTCTAACCTTGCGTGCTGCCGCAAAATCCGGAGGCGTGGTTTTACCTCCGCTGCATTATGGCACGGGCGGTGGCCATGGAGACTATCCGTTCACAATCATGATGCCCAAGCCGGATGAAATGGAAGCGCAACTGGCGATCACAATTTTAAAAACTTGAATCCTTCGGCTTCAAAAAAATCATTGTCCTCTCCGGTCATTTTCCAGATGCACAACTTGATATGATTGACCGATTGGCGGCAACGCATTCACAACCAAACTTCAACGTCATGGCGACTGCTGTTAATCGCATCGAGGGCCTGGATATTGCGCCCGACCACGCCGGTGTGTTTGAAACAACACTGCTTTACGCCTTGCACCCCGAACTGGTGCAAATGGATCGCCTCCCATCATTGACGATTGCTCCCCTGACATCAGATGATTGGAGTGAAACGCGTCATGAACCCAAGCATCCGGTTTTTGGAGTGTTCGGACCTGATCCCCGCGGCTTTGAGCCACAGCGCGCGGCGTCCTTGCTTGCCGCAGCTGTGGATTGGCTCGCAGTTAAAGCTGCCATTTGAAGTGTAAAACTATTTGGCAGCCTTCACTTTTGAGGGCATGTAGCTCGTCGCCATTTTGCGAAATTTTTCATTCATCAGCATGGCCAGCACGAGTGTTGTACCAATGACAAAATTTGCCCAGGGCTTGCCGCCACTTCCAAGCATATCAACAGCATAAATCGAGGCAAATCCAACGCCTGCTGTCTCGGGATTTTTGGTATGCCCGTGATGCAGATTTACTGTCGCAATCACCATGAAATAGCGCTCCAAAATGTGCGCCGCTGTTTCAAACAGTCAGGGGTTGTGCAAAGCAAGCCGCCGCATCAGATAGCGCGTTACGCCCGCATCGGCACTGCGCAGGGCCCCTTCGAGATAGCCCTGCAATTCGCGGCTTGACGCCTCACCCACCATGGTCAGGCGGGTGCCGCCTTGATGGATGGCAAGATGCGGGAATTCACCGGGCCGCAGCGAGCCTGAATAGCTCATCGGCGCATCTGACCGCTCCACACCCACAAACAACGCGCGCAAGCCCGGTGCCACGGCTTCCAGCGCCGCCAGCACTTTCTCCGTCTGCGTCGCTGTCACTCCTGCACTGTCTCCCAAAGGCCCGGTCAACACCGTGAGCAATCCTACATCTCCCTGCCCGGTGCTGGATGACCAGATCTGTTCGCCAGTATCAGTCAGCAGAATGCCGCGCTCGCCATAGACATCCTCAAAGCCGGCCCTGAATTTCAGGTGCAACTTGCTGCCTCGCGCGTACGAGGCGGTTTGCGCCAGCTCCAGCTCTTCCAGCGTCAGGCCCTCGACATAGACATCCATGTGTTTGAGCGCATGCAAGGGTGCCGCAAAGAACACGTGGGCCGCGTTGATCACGTCAGGGCCTGTGCACACGGCAAGGCGTTGGCCATCATCGCTGATCCGCGTCACCGGCCTTTGCACATGGACATGGGGCTCAATCTGCGCCAGCATCGCATCGACAATCTGCTCCGTGCCATCAGGCACCGTGAAGGCTTCGTCAACATTGGGAATCAGACGGAAGGCGGGCGTTGCAGGCTGCAAGTCAAGATAGTCAAACAACACATGCAGGTTCAGATCCTTCAGCGCCTGCCCATACTCACTCCAGAAAAACGAAGCGAGAATGCCCTGCAACACCGGGCCGGCACCCGCGCGCGTGAGATAGTCCGCGATGTTGTCATCGATGAATACACGGGCTGTGTCGCGCCCCGCATGGCCCCGCCACGTTGCCTGTGTTTCAAGCATCAGCGACAATGCGTGCGGACTGTCGGCAAACAGCAGCGCATCAAAGCCAGCCTGATCATGACGAACCCCTTGCCACAGGTAATGCATCGACTCGGATCCCGGTGAAAGCCTCCGCACATAGGATATGTTGAAGCGGTTCATCAGCCTGATAGCCAGGGTGTCGGTGGAATTGATGAGGTTGGCACCCTCATCCAGCATCAGGCCGAGGTCAGAATTTCGTTCCGGCCGCGACTTGATACGCCCACCCACATGGTCGGTGGCTTCCAGCACCACAAAAGGAACCTGGGCCTGCGACAACCGCCAGGCCACATAGACGCCGGCAATCCCCGCTCCCACCACCACCACATCCGTTTCCTGTGGCAACCCCCGCATGACCAGTCCTTCCGTTGAAGGTGGCACTCTGGAAGGGAGTGAAGCATTTGGCAAGATCAGCAGAACTTCACGCCACCCCGCTTTTCGCGGGGAGGGGCCGGTCAGCACGAATACTTGCAGAAGTTACGAACAGAACGGAAAGCGTCCTCCATATCCCCATTGGCCACTCAGGTCATTTGTGCCAGACTGCATCCTGGGGGTTGGGAGTTTCGCCAGTGGTGTTTCGCCTTGCCTTACTTATCATTCTCGTCTGGGCAGCCTCGGTGCAAGCTGAAAGCCCCGAGGCCGAGGCACGCCGCGCTCGAGTTCAGGAACTGACCATTCAGGAATCACAAAACCGCGAACGCATCCGCGAACTTGGCGGTTCAGCGGTGAGTGCGACAGCCAAGCGCGCAATTGTCGATGACATTCGCATGCTGGAAGACAAGGCCGACCGCCTGTTCAACATTGTCGATGACTTGACGAAGACGCGAGCAGAACTGCGCGAGCTCGAACGGCGCACGGCCGAGGGCGAAGACCTGACACTTGCCGCACTCACGGGTGTCGCTGTCGGCGTGGTGCGCAATCAGGCGATCAAGAAAACCCTGGAGAAAGCAGGCAAAAAGGCCATGGGCAAGGCCTTTGGCACCGCAAGCCTTGCCGGGGCCGCTGCCGGCTATGTGGGCGCCAAGATTGCCCGCCATCTCAATGCCCGCGATATCCGCGAGCTTGTCGATCAGGAGCAGGTGCGCCTGCTGGATGTGTTGCAGCTCGTCTCGGCGCTGCGCAAGACACGCAACTTCCGCGCCGAACAGCTGGCCGAAGTCATACAATTGGAAATCGAACAGGAGAGCATTCTCGAAGAGGTTTCCCGACTCAACAAACTCTTGGAGCAAGAGGCGAAACCCGAGGCGAAGCCGGCACCCCCGCTCGCTCGCGAGGAAGCATTGCTTGACCGCGATACCGATGCGGAAGGCGATGCGGAACTTCAGCGCCAATCTGACTTTGACAACGCATCACGGCTCTGTGATCCATCACGGCGCGGACTGAAAGGCAAGGTGGGAGAAGCGGGGAAACTTCCCTCCCATGAGGAGACGACTGCCGCCGCACTGAACCCCTGCCGGGTCATCGATGGCAAATGGCTCCTGCAATACACCAAAAGTGCCAACAGGTTGCCCGTGGAAATCAGTCATGTGAAGGCGGCAGACGATGACGCAGGTGCAGCCGTGCGTTTCGAACTTGTGGGCAAGCACGGTTTGCAGGTGCGCTGCCAGGCACAGGGCTATAATCTCGCTTGCGAGATCAAGGTTCCGCCACCACCCACCTGCCCCGGCGTTGCCTGGACGGAATGGCGGAAGGAATGGACCATGCAGGTGCCAACAGACGGCCTTGAAATAACTGGCACCCGCGAAACTTTCCAGATCATCATCAATCCACCTTTCAAGCCCTGCCGCCTGGCAAAACCACCCATACGCCTGATCCAGGAATTCCGCCTGACCCCGCAGCCGGGCAGCGTGGCACCGGCAGAATAAGAGATTACCTGACGCCTTCCCCCCGCATCGTATCGGCAAAGGGCAGTGTAGTGGGCGTCAGACTGTAGTCCAGCGCCGTTCTTTCGACGACGCAATTGCAGCCTCTACGACTTTCTGAATCTCGTAAGCCTCGCGGAAATCCGGGCCAGATTTTTCGCCTTTGCCAATGGCACCAAGGAATTCTGCCATTTCAATGGCCTTTAAATCATTGAAGCCAAGCTGATGTCCGCCTGCGACACAGAAGCCGCCATAGGGTTCATGCTGCGGACCAGCCTCTATACGGGTGAAGCCTGCGTGTTGCGCATTGCCACCAGCCTTGTAATAGAGAAGCTCATTCAGGCGTTCCTGTGTAAACACCAAGCTGCCCTTTTCGCCCGTGAGTTCAAAACCAAGCTGCATTTTTCTGCCGGTCTGTATCCAGTTGGCTTCAATGGTACCGCCGCAACCGCGCCCGAAGTTGACGAGGATGCGGGCCACGTCATCAACAAGCACGGGCTTCATCTCACTGCCGCCACGTGTCGTGGGGCGCTGATTGATAACAGTGCGCACATCAGCACTGACTTCGGCGATGTCGCCTAACAGAAAGCGCGCCATTCCAATAATGTGCGAGCCCAAGTCTGCAATCACGCCGGGGCCGCCCGACGGATCAATGCGCCATGTCCATGGGTTTTGCGGATCATGCATGTAATCCTCCGCGTGAATGCCACGAAAGCCAGTGATCTCGCCCAGTTCACCGGATGAAACCATTTGCCGCGCCAATTTGAGCAGCGGGTTCTTGATGTAGTTGAAGCCGACTTGCGTGTTCACACCTTTGGCTTCAGCAGCCTTCACCATCTCAAGTGAATCTTCCAAAGTTGGCGACAATGGCTTTTCACAATGCACATGCTTGCCTGCCGCGATAGCAGCCAGCGCCATTTCCTTGTGCATGGAATTCGGCGTGGTGATTGAAACGACTTGAATTGCCGGATTGGCGATCAGTGCCTTCCAGTCTCCCGTCGAAGACTCGAACCCATATTGATGTGCTGCTTTTGCAGCAGCTTCGGCATTCATGTCGGCCACCGCCACAAGGCGCGGTGTTGGAATCTCAGGGAAGGCCGAAAGCGCCGTGCGATAGGCAATGGCGTGGGCCTTGCCCATGAAGCCTGTGCCGATGAGGCCGATACCGAGAGTTTTCATTTTTTTACCTTTTACTTTTTCTCCCTTGCGCTGAAAGCGCGGGGGAGTACTGCGGAGCCGGGAGGGGGTGTATCAACGGGCGAGATAGAGGTTGTTGAATCACCTATGCCCCTTCGGGGTACTCCCCCGCGCTTCCGCGCAAGGGAGAAATTTAGACGCCCACACGCTGCTTCGCGCGCAGGTCAGCTTGATATTTCTGTTGTTCCTGAACGACAGGGCGATCAGACACTTGCGGCACACCAACGTCCCACAGCGCATCGCCCGGTGTCCATGTATGAGCATCCGACACAATCGAAATCACCGTGCTGCGATCAGTGGTTTTGGCCCAGTCCATAGCTTGTCCAAGTTCAGCAATACTTGAGACCTTGCGGGCATAAGCTCCCATGGATTCTGCATGCTTCACAAAATCAACGCTGAAAGGTGGAATGGCTGTCTTGCAATCTTTCAGCAAATTGTTGAACCCGGGCGTGCCCTTAAACTGTTGCAAGCGATTGATCACGGCATAACCGCCGTTGTCGCAGACAATGACAATGATCTTGTGACCCGTCAGCACGGTTGAATAGATGTCTGAGTTCATCAGCATGTAACTGCCATCGCCCACCATGACAATCACATCGCGCGTTGGGTCCGCCATCGCAGCACCCCAGCCACCGGCGATTTCGTAGCCCATGCAGGAGAAGCCAAATTCGAGATCATAGGAATTGGTTGACTTGCAGCGCCAATTCTTCATGGTTTCACCGGGAAGACCACCAGCAGCAGTCAGCATGTAATCACGCGGTCCTGCCTTCTTGTTCACCACACCGACGACTTGCGCATAAGTTGGTACTGGCGCGTTGGTTGGTTTTTGATATCCGTCCAATGCAGTATTCCATTCGGCCATCAGGCTCTTGGCCTTGCCTGTCCACGTGGCATCGACTTTCCAACTTTTCAGTGCGTGAGCCAATTCTTCGATCGTGGCTTTCGCATCGCCAACAACAGCGAGAGCGCGATGCTTGGTAGCATCCCAACGCGCAGCATTAATCGCGATGAATTTCGCATCATGGTTAAACAGCGTCCAAGACCCCGTGGCGAAATCCATGAGGCGCGTGCCGATGGCCACAATCACATCGGCCTCCGCACCCAGCGCGTTGGCTGAGGTTGAACCCACAATGCCGATGGGGCCCGCATAAGCCGGATGGTCATGGGCCACTGTACTTTTTCCTGCGATGGTTTCGGTGATGGGGATGCCATGTTCCAATGCAAACTTGGCAACAATCTCTTCTGCGCCAGAATAGCGCGTACCACCGCCTGCAATGATCAAGGGGCGTTTGGCGGCCTTGAGCAATGCTATGGCTTCGACCACACGGCGCTTGTCTGGACGGGCGCGAGGAATTTCGTGGACAGTTTTCTCAAAGAACATGGTGGGATAATCGCAAGCTTGTTCCTGAATATCCTGTGGCATGGCGATGAAAGCTGGACCGCAATCGGCAGGGTCCAACATGGTGGCTACCGCTTGTGGCAGTGACGAGATGATCTGTTCTGGATGAACAATGCGGTCCCAATATCGTGTCACGGCCTTGAAGGCGTCATTGACGTTGATGGTTGGATTACCGAAATGCTCAACCTGCTGCATCACCGGATCTGGCCTGCGGTTGACGAAAGTATCGCCTGACAGAATGAGAATTGGCAGCCGGTTGGCATGGGCCACACCGGCCGCAGTCACCATGTTGGTGGCACCGGGACCTATTGACGACGTTGCCACCATGATCTGGCGACGGCGCTTGGCTTTCGCGAACGCAATGGCCGCCAGCGCCATCGACTGTTCATTCTGTCCCCGCCATGTGGGGAATGTGTCTTTGACGGCCTCAAGCGCTTCCGACAGACATGTCACATTGCCATGACCGAAAATACCAAACACACCCGGGAACAGCGGCAGCTCCTCGCCGTCGACCACCGTATGCTGGTTCATCAGATACCGCACCAGGGCCTGCGCCATCGTCAAACGGGTTGTGGACATGAAGGACACTCCTTGAATTCACGATATGAAATCATTATTGCTCGGTTCTTTGTTGCGCAAGTCACAATGCGAAACTGTTGCGTTGCGTTTATCACGCTCGCTTGGGCTTTGATTGTTCCACAAAACGCGCGAAGTTGTTTCTTACAATTTCTGTGACACGGGGAATTCTCACGTGATCGGCACGAGATCAGGATGGCGGCTTCACGGCAGATACGACGACCTCTAGAGTAAGCTCGCGCAGATGAGGTATGACCATGACCAGTAACGAACCCAAGACCACTGAATCGCGTCGCGTACTGGTGGCAGGGAAAATTCATGCAGCGGGCATTGATCTGCTGCGCCGACGCCCGGATGTCACCGTGGATTTCGTGGAAGCCGTGACAACGGACGCCTATCGTCCACGCCTGACCGATGCCCATGCAATTCTGATCCGCACCCAGCCCATGACCGCGGCCGACATTGCGCGTGCTCCTGAACTCCAGATCGTGTCGCGGCATGGTGTAGGATATGACGTCGTCGATGTGGCTGCATTGAATATGCGCAAGATTCCATTGGCAATCGTTGGCGACGTGAATTCTCGCGCTGTGGCCGAACATACATTGATGTTGATGCTGTCCGCCGCCCGTCGCACGGTGGCGCACCACCTCGCATCTACCACCGGCAACTGGAACGAGCGCAATCGATTTGACTCGGTCGAACTTGATGGCAAGACGTTGCTTGTCCTGGGCTTTGGTCGCATTGGCCGTCGTGTGGCTGAACTGGCCAAGGCCTTTGGCATGGGTGTCACGGCATTCGACCCCTACGTGACGCGCGCGCACATGGCCGCTCAGGGCGTCGCATACGCTGCTGACATGCATGCAGCGCTGGCGACAGCTGACTTCGTTTCAGTGCACCTGCCGGGCGGACATGGCCCGCTGCTTGGCGCTGCTGAATTGGCGCTGATGCAGCCATCCGCCATCATCGTCAATGCGGCCAGAGGCGG
Organism: Hyphomicrobiales bacterium; assembly: GCA_031398425.1. Taxonomy (GTDB): domain Bacteria; phylum Pseudomonadota; class Alphaproteobacteria; order Rhizobiales; family Aestuariivirgaceae; genus Aestuariivirga. Next base: position 34,691 of record JANNNG010000100.1, read on the forward strand.
CATCGTTGATGAATTGGCGCTGGATACAGCCTTGCGCCAAGGCACGTTGCGGGCAGCCGCATTGGATGTGCTGGTGCAGGAACCACCGGCTGCCGATCACCCCTTGCTTGGGAATGCTCGCGCGACCATCAGCCCACACAATGCCGGCCTGACCGAAGAATGCGCCAAGCGCATGAGCATTGCCGCAGCACAGAACATTCTCGATTGTTTTGACGGAAAACTTGATCGCAACTTGGTCGTGAACGCCGAGGCGATTGGCTTCATCTAGAAACTGGAGTATCGGGCGCTCATTAGAACCCAATGAAACGAGTGGCCAGGCATTTCACCCCTCCCCGCTTTTCGCGGGGAGGGGCAAGGGGTGGGGGTTCAACGTTGGTGACAAACTCGAGATACTCAAGTGCTCTGGCACCCCACCCCCAGCCCCTCCCCACTTCGTGGGGAGGGGTGAGGTAGAGAACGACACGTCCTCAGCTGGGTACATTTGAACATCCGATGCTCTAAGCCACCTCGCGCATCGCGCCGGGGCCCGGAATTGCGTTTTTTGGACATTTCCCGGCAATGATCATGCCAAGCACGTCATCGTGCGTCACGTTGCTGGTGCTGGCGGTTCCGACAACCTTGCCGTTTTTCATCACAACCAACCGGTCAGCCAGATCAAACACGTCATGCAGATCATGGCTGATCAGGAAAATGCCGATGCCTTCTGCCTTCAACTGCTTGATGAGTTCACCGACCTGTGCAGTTTCCTGCGGACCGAGGGCGGCCGTGGGTTCGTCCATGATGAGAATGCGGGCGTTGAAGTGAATGGCCCTGGCAATGGCAACAGACTGGCGCTGACCGCCTGAAAGTTTTGACACGGGTTCCTTGAAGCGACGGAAGTTGGGGTTGAGGCGATGCATCACCTTGCGACATTCAGCTTCCATCGCCACGTCGTCCAATGTGCCAAAAGGCGTTTTCAGTTCGCGACCAAGATAGAGATTGGCAGCAGCATCCACATTGTCAGCCAGTGCAAGGGTTTGATAGATGGTTTCTATGCCTTGCGCCTTGGCGTCGCGCGGGTTATTGATCACGACTTCCTTGCCCTCGACAAAGATCTGCCCCGCGTCGCGCTTGTAAGCCCCGGACAGCACCTTGATCAGTGTGGACTTGCCAGCCCCGTTGTGCCCGAGCAGCCCCACCACTTCACCAGGATGCAAATCGATGGAGGCATGATCAACTGCCTTGATGCCGCCGAACGCAATGGAAATGTCACGCATCTCGATCAAGGGTGTGCCGCGCTGCTGGAAGGTTGCGGCATCCTTGACTGCGGCTGGCGTGTCATGAATTTCCAGCACTTTTGCTGTGGCAACAGCCTTGCGGATCGGGGATTTTTTCTGTGCGGGTTTTGCCATGGAAGCCTGCCCTTATTTGACGCGACGGGAATAGAGTTGGTCGAGATAGACTGCCAGCACCAGAACGACGCCAACCACAATGTTCTGGAATGCAGCCGGGAGGTTCAACAACGACATGCCGGAGATGATCGATTGCATCAGCAACGCTCCCAGCATGGCACCATAGATGGTACCCACGCCACCAGCCAGGGAGGTGCCGCCAATCACAGTTGCAGCGATGACATAGAGTTCGTTCAATCCGCCCAGCGCGTTGGTGGCCGCATTCAGGCGCGCTGATGACACGATGGAAGAAATGCCCACCAACAATCCCATGAGGGCGAAGATCTTGACGGTGAGCCATTTCGTGTTGACACCGGCCAGTTCAGCAGCTTCAGGGTTACCACCCGTGGCATAGACGTAGCGGCCAAACTGCGTGCGCGTGGCGAGAAACGTCATGGCAAGGCCGACGGCCAGCGCAATCAGAACCGGAACCGAGTAGCCCGTGTAGTAGACCAAGCCATCGGTGCAGCGCACCACCTGTTCACCCGCCATGCAAATGGCAGCACCGTCCTTGTTTTCAACGCCCGAAGGAATCGTCACGGCATTGGCCTTTGCGTAGTTCTCGATCAGTTTGAAAGGCCAGGGATATGAGTTCATCACATTGGTGACACCCAGAACCACAGCACTGCCAAGCACTGCCAGAAAGATTTCGGCCCAAACGGGACGCATGGGAAACTTGAAGCGCTGGCGCTGGCGGCGACCATTCACAATGGCAAAAATGATCACGCCACAGACAATGAGGGCCAGGGTCCAGCTCCAGAACGGTCCAAGCCAGCTGATGGGTATGCCGCCACCAAAGATTTCATAGGTCTTGTCCATGGGTGCTACTGTTTCACCCTTGGCCAGGTAGAAAGCAAAACCGCTGTAGGCCAGCAGGCCTCCCAGCGTGACGATAAAGGCCGGAATCTTGAGATAGGCGGTGAGCCAGCCATTCAATGCACCAACGCCCATGCCGATGCCAAGCATGAAGACAACGGCAATCGGCCAGATGGCGGGATGGCCAACGCCGAGGATTGGCACCAGTTCAAAAACTTGCAGCACGGCACCCGCAACAGCAACAAGGCTCAACATGGAGCCGATGGAAAGGTCAAGCTGGCGCATGACGATCAGCAACACCATGCCCGTTGACATGATGGCGATTGAGGAGGTCTGAACCAGCAAGGTCCACAGGTTACGCGGCGTGAGGAACGATCCACCCAACAATCCGCCAAAGTTGCCGCGCATGATGCCGCTTGCAATGTCGAAGGCAGCCCAGATCAGCAGCAGGGCAGCCACCATGCCCAAGAGCCGTTCGTCAATCTCCGTCGCTCGGAAAAATCGTTTCACGGCCCCTTCATTTTGCAACGCTGGGCCTTGGCTGGTGTTCGCGACGTTGGACATGTTTGCCTCCCAGCGAGCCGAGTTTGTATTCCTGTTTCCCAGTGAGAGAAAAACCGCACCACTTCTTCAAGTGGCACGGTTTCCCTTCGTGTCATGGGCTAAAGATCAGCAGCCCGGAACTGCACCGGCAGCAACGCCAGCACACGCTTGTTCCTTGGTGATGTGACCAGCATCGATGGCAACGTTGATGTTGGCCTTCGTGATGGGCGTTGGAGCCAGGAGAATTGAGTTCATTTCCACGCCCTTCTTGCCACCAGCGAACTTGGCAACACCGGTGATCTTGTCCATCGCCGTGCCGTCAGCCAAGGCATTTGCAGCTTCACCAGCCACCTTGCCCAGATCCTTGGCGTTCTTCCATACTGAAACCGTCTGGGTGCCCAGCGCCACGCGGTTGATCGCAGCAAGGTCACCATCCTGGCCGCCAACGGGAATGCCGGCCATGCCTTGTGCCGTCAGAGCAGCAACAACACCGGAGGCCATGCCGTCGTTTTCAGAGGCAACAGCGTCAACCTTGTTGCCCGTCGAGGTCAGGCATTGTTCCATGTTCTTCTGCGCATTGTCTGGCTTCCAGCCGTCGGTGAAAGTTTCGCAGACGTTCTTGATCTTGCCAGAGTCAATATCTGCCTTCAGCACTTCCATCATGCCCTGGAACAGGAAAGTGGCATTCGGATCGCCCTTGTCGCCCTTGATGAAGGCGTAATTGCCTTCCGGCTTTGCCTTGCGCACTTCTTCAGCAATGATGCGGCCTACGCCCACGTTGTCGAAGGTGATGTAAAGTGCGTTTGGATCTTCGAATTGCACGTCATAGGCAATCGACTTGATGCCAGCGTCGCTGAGCGCCTTGATCGATGGCAGAATGGCGTCCGAGTCAAATGCAACAACCAGAACAACATCCGGCTTCTGCGCGATCAAGCCTTCAATGTCGGCGGCCTGCTTCTGGGCTGAGCCTTGTGCATCGGTCGAGATATAAGTGTTACCAGCACCTTCAACAGCAGCCTTGATGGCGGCTTCGTCGGTCTTCCAGCGCTCTTCCTGGAAGGTCTTCCAGGACACGGCAATGGTCTTGCCAGCGGCCAATGTCATGGTTGACAGTGCCGTGGTCAACAACGCGCCTGCGGCTGCTGCCAGAATCAGTTTCTTCATAAGTGTTTACTCCCATTTTCTTGTCATTGTGCGATCGTGTAATGTCGGAACATGCAGACTGACGGGCAACCTGCATCGCGCGGCGGGTTATTACGCGACCGGAATTGCTTGTCAATTGTATTGGATAATCATAGGAGCAAAAATGCAGGTAACGCAAGGGTCAGGGCCGGGTTGGCCCTCCTCACGGTGTACCACCAGAACACTATGACCGTCTTGTCAGTCTCGCTATAATCTGGACAGCATATGCTTTGCAATGCATGTCAATATGTCTTTGCCTGTTCTTTTTCATGTTGCATTTTGTCGAGGAGTTTCGGAACTTCCCTCAATCCGTACAAGATGAAATTGCAGTTATGGCTGAGTTGCCGGCAGCAATCGGGACGACGCTGTGCCGACACTTTGCAGAGATCGCGCTTCGCCACCATGAAGCAATTGCCGTTCGGTGTGGATGATGGGGTGTGGCGGCTTGCCTGTGCAGTCGACCCCGAGCGCAAGGCCATTCTGATGGTGGCGGGCGACAGGTTGGGAACGTCATCGGCTCGTTTCTACAAAACGCTGATCACCAAGGCCGGCACCCTCTTCGCTGAACATCTTGATGCAATGAAGAAGAGGAGCAAGAAATGAAAACCGCCATTCCGTTGAAGCAAGTCATCGCCGGATTTTCCCCCTAACGCAAAAAGTAGATCAAGGCCCGCGCCGGAGAATTGATCGCCGAAGAAATGGCCCTGCGCGACATCCGTAAATCCCGCACCCTGACACAAGAACAAGTCGCCAAACGCCTCGGCGGCAAGCAAGTCTATGTGTCCCGCTTGGAAAGCCGCTCCGACGTGAAGGTCTCAACCCTGCGCGATTATGTGCATGCGCTGGGCGGGGAATTGCAATTGATGGTGACGTTTCCCGAGGGTGCGAAGGCGAGTATTAAGGGAGCATCTCCGCCTCATTCGCTTGGATCTTTGCCTTCAACAAAATCCACTGTGTCTCGGCCGCGATAGAGAACATTTGTAACATGGACGTCTTGGCCCATCACTCGGTAAATGATGAGTGCCTTGCCCTCAAAAACAAGGTGCCGCAGCCCATCACCAAGGTCAGGTCGAGCAACGCCAATCATGGGGAAATCTTCAAGATCGTCAATTCGATTGAATATCCTGTCCGTGAATTTTTCGGCGAGCAACTTTGATCCCGATTCCTGAGCGACCCACAGATAAATCTCACTGATGTCCTCGAAGGCATCTTGCCTGATGCGAATGTTAAATGCGGTCATGAAGACCGTTGCGCGACAAAGTCCTTGAACGCCCGACGCGCTTCATCAACAGTCAGTGCGGGACGAGGATCATCAATCGACTTCTGCACCCGCGCCCTGAGCGCAGCCAGTTTCTGCTCATGCTCATCCTCGCGCCGCTGCCAAGTCCGAAACGCTTCGCGCATCAACTCGCTTACGGAAGCAAATTGGCCGGAAGCAACGCGCTCTTCCAAAGTGCGCTTCATGGCGGGGGTTACGGTGATGGAGATTTTTTCGGCGGCGTTCGACATAGTGTGATAGTATCATACCATGTCGAACTTAGTTAGTAGCTATTTTACGCAGGAGCTGCCTGCAGCATTGTTGACAGCCATTTGGCCAATCAATGGCGCGGCTGCAACACAATCATACGTAATGGCCGAGTTGGGGTCTAATTGTCTTACGCAAGGCGTCTTGTGCGCATCCACTATTAGGCCTCACGCGCACGTTGACGACATGAAGGGTAACCTTGGACATGTTGAAGTTCACATTGATATGGTCATAGCCACGATCATCTTTGTAGGATTTAAATTTGAACCCCATATAAATTGCCGCCATTATTAATGTACCATTGCTGACGTAATTTTGAGTCCAAGCTTCATCATCTGGGAGAATGACAGGCATCTTTTCAGCAACATGTTTGAGAGTATAACTGCCCGTACCGCTTCGAATGGTTTTGGTAACATTCATTTCAGCCAGCAGAGGCAAACACATCATGAAGCCTTCAGCAGCAGAAGTGCTCTTCAGCTCATTTCGATCACGTTGAAACCTTTGGTATTGCTCAGTTGGGGTTTCATACTTTCCACCTTTGGTTCGTTGCGGTTGCCTAAATCCATACCCCCACATTGAAATTTTGTGGTTGTCTTCCAAAACATTCAATATCGCTAAATGAGCCAGCAGCTTGTAGGCGACGCGTATGCTGACTTCGTGTTTCCGCTCTCGGAGGAACTTCACAAATGTATCTGGAGCGATTTGAGCCACTCGCCGATTTTCGGTCTTCAATGAAGCTATCAATGCCGCGTGTGATCCAAAACTCAAGCACCGCGCAATGGCCTCTGTTCTATGCGTAGATTTAATGCTGGGTACGAGTTCACGCAAGAAAATCTTGGCGGACTCAATACTTTCAATTGTAACGTAAATGGGTTTTGAAAACATCAGTGCATCCTCAACTTAGGCGTTCAGTTCACCGATTACACTGCCGCCCATTGATGAAATGCGCTGCAAAATAAAGTTTTTATTCGGGCGTTTGACTCGGTGAAAAGTCTACGGTGCGCAACCAAGCGTCAGGTTAAGATGCATCAATTGATTCTGCAAGGTCGCGTCATTCTGCACTGTCCCCCAAATACAAAACCCGCCGGAGCATTTCTGCTTCGGCGGGTTTGTTTTAACTGATCTATGAGTGAAGGTCTGTTTTTCGCAGGCCTGTCGACGACCTACTCCTAGAGTCTTGAAGCACGAAGTACCATTGGCGTTGGAGCGATTTGACGCCGAGTTCGAAATCGGATCGGGTATGGACACTCCTGCGGGAATCAAACTTTTTCCGCCAACCACGTCTTGATCAGAGACTGGTAAGGCACATCCCTTTTGTTGGCTGCAATCTTGATGCGTTCAAGCAAGCCATTTGGCAGACGCAGCGAGATGGAGGTCGACGACGGCTTCAAGTTGGGTAAGTTGATCTTCTTTGCCCTGGACCAGTCGAGATACTCTGTCGAGTCATGACTTTCCCAGAATTTGCGTTCTTCGGCCTCATTCTGAAATTTAGGTATCGTTTTCATTGTTTCTCTCCAACCTATCCTGTTCTCTTCGATT
>JANNNG010000229.1:0-12473 GCA_031398425.1 Hyphomicrobiales bacterium
GCGGTCGAAGGCAAAGGCAGCGTGGCCATATTCATAGGCCTGCAGGGCCGTGAACAGGAGACCGAGAATGATGGTGAGGGTCAGACCCCAGATCAGGCCCTTGCGATCATTTTTCAACAGCGCATGGTGTGCCCATGTCACCGTGGTGCCGGATGTAAGCAGGATCAGCGTGTTGATCAGCGGCAGGTGCCAGGGATCGAAGATTTTCGTGTGCTCGACAACACCATCAACCAACGGTGCAGGCGGCCAGACGGCCCCGGTTGCCAGCGCGCGCGACTGTTGTATGGCTTCGCCTGAGAACAATGACGCATCAAAGAACGCCCAGAACCAGGCCACGAAGAACATCACTTCCGAGGCAATGAACATCAGCATGCCGTAACGGAGATGCAGGCCGACAACAGGTGTGTGGTCGCCGCCGTGGGCTTCGTTGATGATGTCGCGCCACCACATGAACATGGTGTAGAGAACGCCCGCAAGACCAACCAGCATGACGGCTGAAGTCTTGCCATGCATGAACATGACTGCGCCGATTGCCATGACAAAGGCTGCCATGGCACCGATGAAGGGCCAGGGTGACGGGTTGACCAAATGATAGTCGTGATTTTTTGCTTGGGCGTCAGCCATGGTGCAGGCTCCTCAATTTTTCTTCAAGTTGGCCTGCTGGTCAGGCATTGTCGGATAGAAGGAATAGGACAGGGTGATTTCGCGAATGCCCTTGGCTTCGGCGTTATCGAGAATGGCGGGGTCGACGAAGAACTGCACCGGAAAGTCAACGGTCTGGCCGGGTTTCAGGGTTTGCTTCGTGAAGCAGAAGCACTCGATCTTGTTGAAATAGATGCCAGCCGAGGTGGGTGTTACATTGAACTTCGCAGTTCCCGTGACCGTGTCCGATGACATGTTTGTGGCGGTGTAGTGGGCCATGGTGGGCGCTCCGATTTGTACCACCATGGTGTTTTGCAACGCACGGAAATTCCAACCCATTTCGGTTGAAGCATTGGCGTCAAAACGGATGGATATTTGTTTTGAAGTTGCCGTGACAGGTGCTGAAACCGCAACTTGCGTGGTGCCGCCAAAGCCAGTTGTTTGACAGAAGATGCGGTAGAGTGGAACCGATGCATAGGCCAGCCCGACCATGGCGCAGAATACGCCTGCTGCCATGAAAGCAACGCGAAGGTTTTTGTTGGCATCCACAGTTTTCATCACATCGCCCGATCAGTAATATTGCCGCCAAGGCGTACCAGCGTTGAAACGAAGAACAGCACCGCGACAACGGCAAGAATAATGCCCATCGCAATGGAACGACGCTTGCGGCGTGCCAGGTCTTCCGGCGAGAAGGGAACAGGCTTGTCCATCAGATCAATGCTGGAAACACGGGAAAGTTCAACAGCTGCTCCAACAGCAAAAGCCCGAGCAGCGCAAACAGCCAATAGATCGAAACACCGAAGAGTTTCTTCGATGCCTTGTCTTCTTCGACGCTGCGTTCTGCAGTGCGATAGAGCACAACGGCGTGCCAGAGGAACTTCGACGTGAGCAGAAACGCGCCGATGCCATAGAACCAACCGCCGATGCCCGATGCCAGAGGCAACAGCACGGTGGGCATGAGCAGAACGTTGTAGATCAGAATCTGCCGCTTGGTTTCTGCGCGGCCGTGAACGTTTGGCAACATCGGAATACCCGCGTTGCCATAGTCGCCTTCACGGAACAGGGCGAGGGCCCAGAAGTGTGGCGGCGTCCACATGAACACGATCAGGAACAGGGCAATCGCCCCCGCATCAAGACCGCCCGTTGCTGCAACCCAGGCTACGGCGGGAGGGAAAGCACCGGCGGCACCACCGATCACAATGTTCTGCGGCGTCCAGCGCTTCAGCCACATGGTGTAGATGACGACGTAGAAGAACATCGTGAAAGCGAGGAAGGCGGCGGCGAACACATTGGTGAACAATCCCAGTGCCAGCACAGACGCGACGGCGAGGAAAGCGCCGAAGCCATAGGCTTCGCTTGCAGTGAGCGCTCCACGCGGCACAGGGCGGTTTGCGGTCCGCTTCATAATGGCATCGATATCAGCATCATAGGCCATGTTCAGCGCACCACAGGCACCTGCAGCGACGGCAATGCACAGTGTGACGATCAAGGCCATCCAGGGATGAATGTGACCCGGTGCGGCAACCACACCAACGACGCCGGAGAAAACCACGAGATACATGACCTTTGGCTTCATCAAGGCCCAGTAGTCGGCAACTTCCCCCTGCCCGCCGAGGGGTGTTGTGATGTCTGATGTCAGGCTCATGGTAGTCTGCACCTCGATTGCCAAAGCCCCCCCTCCCCCCTTCGGGGTACTCCCCCAACAAGTTGGGGGAGATCGATGCCGCGAGTTCTTCCCCAACTTGTTGGGGAAGTGCCCGAAGGGCGATGGGGGACTTCTGCGTTCATACTTCTACTTGATCACGGGCAGCGTGTTGAACTGGTGGAACGGCGGCGGCGATGGCAGCGTCCATTCCAGGGTGGTTGCATATTCGCCCCAGGGATTGTCGCCCGCTGGCACCTTTTTGGCAAAAGCCGAGAAGGTGCCATACAGGAAAATCAACACGCCGAAGGCAGAGAGGTAAGAACCATAGGACGACACGGCATTCCAGCCTGCATAGACTTCAGGATAGTCAACATAGCGGCGCGGCATGCCGGCGAGCCCCAGGAAATGCTGCGGGAAGAACACGAGATTCACACCCACAAACGTCACCCAGAAATGCAAATGCGCAATCTTTTCGTTGTACATGTATCCGAAAATCTTCGGGAACCAGTAATACCAGCCCGCAAAGATTGCAAACACGGCACCGAGCGACAGCACATAGTGGAAGTGCGCAACTACATAGTAAGTATCATGCAACGAGCGATCCACACCCGCATTGGCCAGCACCACACCTGTGACACCACCCACCGTGAACAGGAAGATGAAGCCGATGGCCCAGACCATGGGCGGGCGGAACTCGATGGAGCCACCCCACATGGTGGCAATCCACGAGAAGATTTTAACACCTGTTGGGATCGCGATGATCATTGTTGCCGCCACGAAATAGGCTTGCGTGTCGGCGTCCATACCTACCGTATACATGTGGTGCGCCCAGACGATGAAGCCCACCACGCCGATAGCCACCATTGCATAGGCCATGCCGAGATAACCAAACACCGGCTTTTTCGAGAAAGTGGAGATGACATGGCTGACAATGCCGAAGCCCGGCAGGATCAGAATGTAGACTTCAGGGTGACCAAAGAACCAGAACAGATGCTGGAACAGGATGGGGTCACCACCGGACGCTGCTTCAAAGAACGACGTGCCGAAATTACGGTCGGTCAACAGCATGGTGATGCCACCAGCGAGAACCGGCAGCGACAACAGCAGCAGGAACACGGTGACGAGCACGGCCCACACGAACAGCGGCATCTTGTGCAGCGTCATGCCAGGAGCACGCATGTTGAAAATCGTGGTAATGAAGTTGATGGCGCCGAGGATGGATGAGGCGCCTGCGATGTGCAGCGACAGAATGACAAAATCCATGGCCATGCCGGGCTGGCCTGAAGTGGACAGCGGCGGATAAATCGTCCAGCCTCCGCCCGCACCGGGCAAGCCTGATGGTCCTTCGACAAACATCGAAATAAACAAAAGGCCGATCGACGGGATCAACAGCCAGAACGAGATATTGTTCATGCGCGGGAATGCCATGTCAGGTGCGCCAATCATCAATGGCACAAACCAGTTGCCGAAACCGCCGATCATGGCGGGCATCACCATGAAGAAGATCATCAGCAGCGCATGGCCGGTCACGAACACATTGTACATGTGCTTGCCCGCATCCATGTTGGACATGTCGGCACCATAAACCATGTTGGCCAGACCATGGAAAATCTGGATGCCCGGCTCCTGCAATTCAACGCGCATCAAGACCGACAACAGCCCGCCAACGATGCCGGAGAAAATTGCAAACCACAGATACATCGTGCCGATGTCCTTGTGGTTGGTGGAATAGACATAGCGACGCCAACCCGTAGGGTCGGCGTGATGGTCGTCATGGGTGGCGTGTGCAGTGGCCATGGTTTTCGAGCCTCTCGACTAAATCAGTTTTGTGCCAGCTTGGGCTGGGGCTTCGACGCTTCGAGCGCCAGAATGAATTTGGTGGCTTCTTCAACGCTTGCGGTTTTCACCTTGCCAACCCAGGCGTTGTAGTTGGCCTCCGACACCACGTGCACTTCAATCGGCATGTAGGCATGTTCCTTGCCGCAAAGCTCCGAGCATTGCCCGTAGTACACGCCTTCCTTGGTGGCCCTGAACCAGTCTTCATTCAAGCGACCGGGAATTGCGTCCATCTTCATGCCGAAGGACGGAATGGTCCAGGCATGGATGATGCCTGCAGGATCAGAGGTGATGATCATCTTCACCGTCTTGTTGACGGGGACAACCATAGGCACATCAGTCGCCAGAAGGTAGGGCCGGTTTTCCGCCTTGGCCTTGTCTTCTGGCAGCAGGCTCGCCGTAAAATTCACCACGGGTTCGCCAGCGTCATCAACGCCGAGGTCGGGATATTGGTAGGTCCAGTTCCAGCCTGGATTGCCGATCGTCTTGATGGTGAGATCAGCCACTGGAATATCGCGCTGCAAATAAAGCAGGCGGAAAGATGGAATGGCAATAGCCACCAGGATCAACACCGGAATCAGCGTCCAGGCCACTTCGAGACCCACATGGTGTGTGGTTTTCGATGGCACCGGGTTAGCCTTGGCATTGAACTTGACCATGACGTAAATCAGCAGGCCCAGCACAAAAAGGGTGATGACGGTAATGATGACGAGGAGATAGTTGTGAAACCAGTTTATGTACTCGGCAACGGGAGTCGCCGCATCCTGCAAGCCAAGCTGCCATGGCACTGCTTCCCCGGCCTTGGCGTAAACCAGGCTCGGCGTCAGCGCGGCGGCTATAGCCAGAAATGTGGCGCAAAATTTCCTGGAGCTATTCAACATGCCCGGTCCCTCTTCCATTCACAGTGCTCGCAAACCTGCAATATGACGCCTGCGAATAGTGATATATACGCCTTAGAACCACATTCCGGCCAGTGTCGCAACCAAATGCCGACGCGGCAAAACGTCTTGCCAAATGGGTTTTGGCCATGGACCGGATTTTTGCCTCATTTCACTGGAATTTCAGCCTGCCGCAGCAGTGCTTGCCAGCCTTCTGCGAGGCGGCTAAGACCGCCGCAATTGTCGTGTGAAGGATAGATCAAGCCGTGAGAATCAGAGTGTCGCCTTTTTCGCTTGCCCTGGCAGGCTTGCTCGCTTGTTCACCGCTGGTTTTGGCGCAGGATGACGCACAGACCGGCAAGGGAGACCAGCAGGCGCCGGAAGGTGAATTCGGACCGCGCGCGGGTGCCAATGGCCAGCAAGGCGAAGGCCCCAAAACCGAAACCATCGCAACCCATGGCAAATGGGCCGTGCAATGCACGGAATTGCCCAAGGAACAGGGCGGCAAGAGCTGCGGCATGATCCAGAATGCCAAAAGTGAAAAAGACGAGCGCGTGGTGATTTCGATCATCGTTTCCAAAGTTACGCAGGGCGACAAGAGCGCCACCTTCATGCGCATTCTGACCCCCATCGGCGTCTACCTGCCAACCGGCATTCCGGTTGAAATCGATGGCACGGCACTGCCGAACCGGCTGCCCTTCAGCCGCTGCCTGCCGCGCATGTGTGAAGGTTTCGGCGAGGCCAGCCCCGAGACGCTGACAAAATTCAAGAAGGGCGGCAAGGCGGTGTTCTATCTCTATGACCGCCCGGGCAATGGTTACCCCATGAATATTTCGCTGGAAGGCTTTGGCGCAGCACTGGGTGAGCTGGACAAGCTCTAAGGCAGTCCCTCTCCGTCATCGCTTCGCGATGCCACCTCTCCCGCAAGTGGGCTAGGATATGTTTTCCTCGCCCGCTTGCGGGACAACGGCAAAGGTGTTGCCGCTCAATGTGGTGGAAAAAAACTGGCCACAGGCGTAGGCGCGGCTTTTGAAAGATGGCAGTGACATGCTGCAATCGGACTTCGTGGCACGGTCGAAGGCGGCGGGCTTTGAAATGGACGGCAAGGCGATTAGGCGGAAGGCGTGGACGAAGGTGCCGGGGGTGCAGTGATCAAATATCGCGGGCAAACAATTTTTTTAGGCCTAACTACCACTGTGGACGGGGAATTCGAACTGCGTCTATTTGCTGAGCGATGATTGCGTCTGGTGTCAGCTTAATAAAGGCCGCGAAGGCTGCTTTTGTGACATCAAGTACCTTGATAGCCGTTGCGTCGCTCAAGTCATAGTGGACGGCTATTCCGTCGATAGTCGAGACAAACGTATGACCCATGAGGGTTTGGCTGATTGTAACAGCTGGTCCTGCGGGCATTTCAAACATTGGGAAGCTGATGCCTGCAGTGCTTGCCATGTCCTTTGTCCGATCAGAATAATTCTCGGGATGGGCTACCGAATGTCGCATTTTGTGAGCAAACGGGAATGCGGCGTTAAACTCCTTATGTGCTGCCTTCAGACCTGCGACGTCTATCGATGGCGCCCAAGTGGGAACGCGACCTAATAAGCCCCGGGATGCCGCGAGGGCCGTTGAGAAGTTGCGTAGGGACATGGCGCCGTCACGAGCGGCTAAGAACTGCCAAGCGATAAAAAGCTTATTTTGCGAATCGGGTCTTGCTGCGCAGTAGTGGAACAAGGCCACGGCCGCCACTAGTGCTTCAGCGTAACGGGACATGTCCGATAGATTGCTATTGAGAGACAGCGCAGGCCCGCGCTCTTCCTCTGCAAGCTCGTTCATGGTCATCAGTAACATGGGCGCTTGTGGCGCCGTAAACTCCGGACTGAAATCCATAACTGCCTCAACCGCCATGACCAAATGGTATGAATGGTTGCTGCAATTTGAAATCCTCCAACTTAGTATCTGCCAGCACTGATGTGCGGATGACAACACGTGATCAGCTACGTTTGACGCGTCATAACAGGTAGGGCAGTTGGGAGTCGAGTCAGTAGCCAAATAAAGCCCGCTGACTAAGCACTCCGACCAAAAGGCCTATCACGTTGACAGTATTGGGGTAGCCCTAATCTGCCACCATATGAGCACGATATTCCCACTGCCGCACTCCGACAGGAAATTTGGTCCATTCACGGCTAGCGGTGTCGAGCGTAGCGAGACGGAGAGGGACCTTTGCCTTTCCTGCAATCGTCTCTATGTATGGGCGATCATGCCAGATGACATCTCTCAAGACCTCACCCTTGAACAAGCCCAAGCCCTCGTGCGCGACGCATTGTACGGCGCTGATGACGGTGAACTCTTCATTGAAAAGCGCCAGACCGAAAGTCTGGGTTTTGATGACGGCAAGCTGAAATCCTCCAGTATTGATGACACGCAAGGCTTCGGCCTGCGTGCAGTGACGGGTGAAACCGCTGCCTATGCCCATGCCACTGAGCTGTCATCATCAGCGTTGAAGCGGGCCACAGCAACGGCGCGTGCCGTGTTGAACAGTGGCAAGCTCGCGACGGTTGGTGAAAGTCCCCAGCGCACCAACCGCGTACTCTACGGCGATCACAATCCGTCATCGGATTTCGGCTTCTCGGATCGTGTGACGTTGCTCGAAGCTGTGAATGCCTATGCCCGTGGTCTTGATTCCAAGGTGGTGCAAGTCTCAGCTTCCGTCAGTACCGACCATCAGGACGTGACCATCATCAGGGCTGATGGTGAAGTCTATCGCGACATCCGCCCGCTGTTCCGCTTCAACGTCGGCATCACGACTGACAACGGAAGACTGCAAGGCACAGGCGGCGATGGTTTTGGCGGGCGAGGGCTTCCACAGGCGTTGCTCACGGAAGAAAGCTGGAAGGCCGCGACGGATGAAGCATTGCGCCAGGCACTTGTGGCACTTGAAGCTGACGCCGCTCCTGCCGGTGAAATGGACGTGCTGCTTGGCCCCGGTTGGCCCGGCATTCTGTTGCACGAAGCCATCGGCCATGGATTGGAAGGCGACTTCAACCGCAAGGGCACTTCGGCGTTTTCGAAACTGATGGGGCAGCGCATCGCCTCTGATGATGTGACCGTGGTTGATGATGGCACCTTGCCGGACCGGCGCGGTTCCATCACCATCGACGATGAAGGTACCTCATCCAATTGCACCACGTTGATCGAGAACGGCATTCTTGTGGGCTACATGCAGGACCGCATGAACGCGCGTCTCATGGGTGTGAAACCCACGGGCAATGGTCGCCGCCAATCCTATGCCCACATTCCCCTGCCGCGCATGACCAACACCTACATGCTGAACGGCAAGCGCACGCCGGAGGAAATCCTTGCTTCGATGAAGACCGGTCTGTTTGCAAAATCCTTTGGCGGTGGGCAGGTCGATATCACTTCGGGCAAATTCGTGTTCACTGTCACCGAAGGCTACATCATCGAGAACGGCAAGCTTACGCGGCCTGTGAAGGGTGCCACCCTGATTGGCAGTGGTGCCGAGGCCTTGAAGCGCATTTCGATGGTGGGCAATGATCTGGCACTCGACAAAGGTATCGGCACCTGCGGCAAGGCGGGACAAGGTGTGCCCGTGGGGGTTGGGCAGCCAACGCTGCGGATTGATGGCTTGACAGTTGGTGGAACCATGGCGGCATGAATGTGAGTGAAGGCCCCCATCGCCCTTCGGGCACTTCCCCAACAAGTTGGGGAAGGACTCGCGTTGATTTCTCCCCCAACTTCTTGGGGGAGTACCCCGAAGGGGGGAGGGGGTCCTTTTGACCCACGCGACCACCACTGCCCGCTTCCTTGAAGGCTCCATTATGCGCCATGTCGTCATCATGACGCTGACGGGTGCTGTGGGGCTGATGTCGTTGTTCCTTGTCGATCTGGCTGATCTTTATTTTCTTAGTCTGCTCAATGATACCAACATCACGGCTGCCATCGGTTATGCTGGCACCATCGGCTTTGCCAATCTCTCCATCAGCATCGGCATCGGCATTGCATCGGCGGCTCTGGTGGCGCGGAATCTGGGTGCGGGCAATGTGGAGCGGGCGAAGGAATTTGCCACGACGACGCTGATGTTTTCGGTTTTGCTGTCGGGCGCCTACACCTTGCTTGCCGCTTTCGGTGCGGACTATCTGCTGCGCCTTCTGGGTGCGCAGGGAGAGGCACTCGATCAAGCCAAGCGCTTCATCTGGACGCTGTCTCCGGGCTTTGTCATGCTTGCGGCGGCAGTGAGTTGTTCGTTCTCGCTGCGTGGTTTGGGTGATGCGCGGCGCGCCATGTATGTTACACTTGGCCTTGCCATTCTCACTGCAATCGCCGATCCGATTTTCATCTTTGGTTTCGGCATGGGCATGCAGGGGGCGGCTGTCGCCAATGTCATCGCGCAAGCTTTTGCACTGGCACTTGGCCTGCATGGCCTTTCGCGCGTGCATGGTTATTTGAAGCGCTTCTCGCTGGCCGACCTCAAACGCGACTTCAAGGCCATCTGGGCCATTGCCTTTCCAGCCATGCTGACGCAATTGGCCACGCCCTTTGCGGTGGCCTACACGACCTATTCCGTCGCCCCCTATGGCAATGAGGCTGTGGCGGCCTCAGCTATCGTTGGACGGTTGGTGCCGGTGGCCTTTGGCATGGTGTTTTCGCTGTCGGGATCCGTAGGCCCCATCATCGGACAGAATTTTGGTGCGCGAAAGCTGGAACGCGTGACGCAAACCCTGATCGATGGCCTGAAGTTCTCCGCCATCTACACGCTCATCACGTCGGCGCTGCTGTTCATCTTCCGGCATGAGATTGCAGATGCGTTCCTGGCCTCAGGCCGCACCAAGGAACTTGTGGTGTTCTTCTGCACCTGGATCGCGCTGAGCTGGGCCTTTGCGGGTGCGCAATTTGTTTCAAATGCAGCCTGCAACAATCTGGGCAAGGCGAGTCATTCCACCTGGTTCAACTGGGGCAAGGCCACCCTCGGCACGATTCCCTTCGCCATCGTGGGCGGCATGTATTACGGTCCAGAAGGCATCATGGCGGGCATTGCTGTCGGTTCTGTCATCTTTGGCATTGCATCGGTGTGGTGGGCGTTTAGGATTGTCGCCAACCTCAACAGGGCGAATTGAACGATGGCAATCCTTGACCTTCTCGAAGCCGCGCAAGGCGGCGCGTTTTTCCAGAACGTTGCTGCGGCAACCGGGCTTGATGTGTTGTCGGCGGAAAAAGCCATCGCTGCCTTCGCACCCGCCATTGCAGAGAAACTCAAAGCCAAGGCCGCCGCTGACCCCGCCGCATTCGAGAATCTGCTCCAGCTTCTGGAAGACGGCGACGGCTCGGACATCAACGACCCCGATGCCATTTCAGGTGCCGAAGCTGTGTCCGATGGACGCGAGATTCTGGAAGACCTCTATGGTTCACCCACGGCTGCGCAGAAGGTGCTGGCCAAACTCGCACCTGAACTCGATACGGCAGCGGTTGCAAAACTCGGTGCCATCAGCGCCACATCGGTGCTCGCTGCCTTGTCCGCCAGCAATGTGCAGACGCTGACCAGCGACGCTGCACCGGCGGCCAGCGTGGGCGGCGGTCTGATGTCCGTGATCATCGCTGCCATCGTCAAGGGCTTCATGCAAAGTGCCGAGCGGCAACTCGCCCCCAGGCGACGCCGTCGCCGCTATACGAGCTATACTGGTCGCCGTCGCGCACCTGTGCGCCGCCGCAGACGTTCAATAGGCGTTGACGATATTTTCAGGGAAATTCTCGGCGGTCGTCGCTGAGCGAAAAAGGGGAGACGAACATAATGGACCTTTCAGCCATCGGCCGGCAATTCGGTCTGAGCGAAGAACAGACCCGCGCCGCCTTTGACGCCCTCACACCCGTGGTCGCCTCCGGCATGCGGCGTTCGGCGCAAAGCGAAACCGGCTTGCAGGACATTCTGAACTCCGCCCTCAACGGCAATAGAGAAGTCGACACAGCCTCCGGCAATGATGTGCTCGGGCAAATCTTTGGCTCGAAAGATGTGAGCCGGGGCGTGGCCCAACAGCTTTCGGCATCATCAGGCATTGGTGCTGCCGTGTTGAAGCAACTCTTGCCCATCGTGGCATCCGTCGTGATGGGTCAGGTTGCAAAGAAAATGGGCGGTGGTGCCGCAGCGCCATCAGGCGGCGGTGGCCTGGGAGATATCCTCGGCGATATTCTCGGTGGCGGGCAACAGAGACAACAGCAACCGCAATCCGGCGGGGGTGGTCTCGGTGACATTCTCAGCGATATTCTGGGTGGTGGTGGTCAACAACGACAAGCCCCGCAAAGCCAAGGTGGTTCATTGGAAGACATGCTGAAGGATATTCTCGGCGGCGGTGCCCAACCCGAAGCGATGGATCAAGGCCGCCGACGGCTGGATGATGTGCTGGGCGGCGGCACGCAACGCGGCGATGATGCCGATATCTTGCTGGATTCAGTGACGCGGTCGGTGAGGCAGTAACCTGCTGGGACACCCCCTCCCCCCTTCGGGGTACTCCCCCAACAAGTTGGGGGAGAAATCGCTGCGAGTCCTTCCCTAATTTATTGGGGAAGTGCCCGAAGGGCGATGGGGGACTTCACTTCACCGCCTCGAAACCCGTGACCGCTCCTCCAATGCCAGAGCCGCATTCACCGTCAGCGGCAAACCCACTGCCCACTCGATGTCTTTGCGGCTGGTGCCGGTATCACGCAGGATATGGTCATCCAGCTTCAACAGTTTCCGCACGCTGCGGCGGGCCTGCCAGTTTTCCGCAAAGCGTACCACAAATCCGGCGGCCGACTGTTCACGGGCGGCGTTGGTGGCAAGGCTGAGATCGTAGGACATGATACTGTTCTCCTTATCACGGGAAAGCTTTTTCCCCGCGTTATCAATTGTTTGTTGGACTGCCTTCGCAGTGGCTGATGACACCTATATGGCAGATTTTCATTGATCAATCCAATGAATGTATATTATATGAGCCATCAACAGGAGTGATCAATGCGATGCTGCCCCATCTTGATGTCGATCAGTTGAAGACCTTGCTTGCAATCGCCGACACGGGCAGTTTCACCCGCGCGGCCGATGAAGTGAACAAGACGCAATCCGCCGTTTCCATGCAGATGAAGCGCCTCGAAGACCAGTTGAGCCGCCCGCTGTTTTCGAAAGATGGTCGCGGCACCAAGTTTACCAGCGACGGTGAAAAACTCATCGACTATGCCCGCCGCATCGTGGCGCTGAGCGATGAAGCCGTATCCGCCTTCACAAAGCCCGATATCACCGGAACCGTGCGCTTTGGCACACCCGATGATTATGCCGAATTCTTTCTGCCCGTCATCCTTGCGCGCTTCGCCCGCACCCACCCCCATGTTTCCGTTGATGTGGAATGCGTGCCTTCCATGCAATTGATGGAGCGTACCAAGCGCGGTGAGATTGACATCGCCGTCGTGACGTTCGGCTGCAAGGCGGAAAGCAC
>JANNNG010000119.1:0-3269 GCA_031398425.1 Hyphomicrobiales bacterium
ATGACCATTTCAAGAAAAGCGATGTGCATGGGTCCGAACAGGATCGGAAGACCAAACATCAATGGTAACAACGCGAGTCCAGCAATAGGCACATGCACAGCGAAGATGAAGCCAACAGCTTTCCGCAGATTGTCGTAGATACGACGGCCGAGTTTGACGGCCATGACGATTGAACCAAAATCATCGTCGAGTAGAACAATTGAAGAAGCTTCACGCGCCACATCAGTGCCGCGCCCGCCCATGGCAATGCCGATATGGGCGGCCTTTAGGGATGGCGCGTCGTTTACGCCGTCGCCTGTCATGGCAACAATCTCGCCGTTGGCTTTCATTGCATTGACAATGCGCAGCTTCTGTTCAGGCATGATCCTCGCGAACACAGTTGTTGTTCGTACGCGTATCGCCAGTTCAACGTCGTTGAGTTTTTCCAGCTGTTCACCGGTGACAACATCGTCACCCGTGATGCCAGCCTGCTTGGCGATGGCTTGTGCTGT
The DNA here is from genome assembly GCA_031398425.1 of Hyphomicrobiales bacterium. Lineage (GTDB taxonomy): Bacteria > Pseudomonadota > Alphaproteobacteria > Rhizobiales > Aestuariivirgaceae > Aestuariivirga. The sequence goes on from JANNNG010000119.1 coordinate 492, forward strand.
TGCAGGGTAATCGCCGGTGATCATTACGACCCTGATGCCAGCCGAACGACATTGGCTCACTGCTTCTGGAACAGTTTTGCGCAGTGGATCAGCGAGGCCAACAAGCCCCAGGAACTTGAACTGGAAGTCGCGAGGCGACTTGGGATATTTTCTACCCGAGAAGGTGGCACTTGCGACACCCAGTACACGCAATCCTGCGGAAGCCATTGTGTTGATGGACTTGGTTACGGCAGCAAGGTCTTTGGCATTCAAATGACTGAGCGCAGCGATGGCTTCCGGTGCACCTTTGGCCGAGACCAAATGTTTCGCGACGCCAGTCTTCGATTTCCATACTTGGGTGATGACCAAGAGATCGGAGCGCAAGCCATAGGCGTGTACCAATTCCATTTCGGGCCTGGGCGTATCATCAAGCTGTTCGCGGCTGAGTTCGTGAAACGCCTTGTCCATGGGATCAGACGGAATAGGTGCGCTGGCAAGAAGCCCGGCCTCTACCAACGCGCTAAGTGCAGGCGGTAGTTTTTCAGCTTTCGTGTTTCTCGTCCAGGGTGCCTTCATCCCCTTGGACCACAGTTCCGCAATCGTCATGCGGTTTTCTGTCAATGTGCCAGTCTTGTCGGAGCATAGCACAGTGGCAGACCCCAGCGTCTCGATGGCGGCAGCTCGGCGCGTTAACACGCGGGCTTGCGATATGCGCCAGGCTCCCATCGCCATGAACACCGTGAGGACAATCGGCAACTCCTCCGGCAGCATCGACATGCCCAGCGCAATTCCTGCAAGCAACGCGTCCAACCAGCCGCCCCGATAGAAGCCGTATAGGAGGACCACGAGTATTGTCGATGGTATACCGATCATCAGGAATATCCGAACCAGCCGTGTCGTTTGGGCCACCAGCCGTGGAGGTTCACTTTCTATCGAACTGAGTGAGTGTCCGATCTTGCCAATTTCACTGCGAAGTCCAGTGGCGCTGACCACAGCGAGGCCTGAACCACGAACGATGAGTGAGCCGGAATAGATTGTCGGTAGATCATTACCACCGGGGCGTTGTGTGGTGGCAGGTATCGAGCCATCCCCAGCATTTTTACGGACTGGCACCGACTCGCCAGTCAAAAGCGATTCATCGGTTTGCAGGTCATCTGCTTCAAAAAGCATAGCGTCAGCCGGCACCCGGTCACCTTCAGCAAGAACGATGACATCACCTTGAACAACGTCGCGACCAGGAATCCGTACGCGTTTTCCGTCGCGGATGACCAGTGCTCGCGGACTGGTCAAGTCGCGCAATGCATCGAGCACCCTTTCTGTGCGCGACTCTTGGACCACTGTTATCGTCACGGACATCATGGCAAAGACAAGGAGGATGATGGCGTCCTGCAGTTTGCCCAAAAACATGTAAACAATGCCGCCTCCCAAGAGCAGCAAAAGCATCGGCTCTTTCAGCACTTCCAGAATAATGCGTAGCGGTGTGCGTTGGCTTGCCCGGGGCAATTCGTTGTGACCGTCAGCACTTAGCCTGTTTTGTACATTTGCTTCGCTAAGTCCTTGAATTGAGGTTGCAGGTTTTAGCGCTTTTGACATGTGATTTTTTCCAAGTCGTGTGGGGCGTGCTATGGGCGAACATCTGTGTCGCCATGCCAGTTATGCCAGTTTCAGCTATGACTTTAGTCAATTGGAACGGCAGCTGGATAGTTGCGGAAACTACCTACGCAGGCCCGCAGAACCATTCCGGCTAGGTAGTTTCCGAGTCTATTTCAGTCCGTGAGGCTCAGCTTAAGATGCGCCTTGGCGAACAATGGGTTTGCAGGAGTGACCTATGAAATGAAAACGCGGATCGCCTACATGCCCCTCACCACATATCCCGAAACCATTTCCGATGAATCGGTGATGGCGGCTGTTGGTTTCGTGGCTTCACTTGGGTGCGAACTTCATGTCACTACATTTGCTGTGCGTATTCCGCAAATGTATTCACCATTGGGCAACCTGCTTGTGGACGTCCCCGGCCTTGTCCGAACTGCCGAGCAGACAAGCAAGGCTGAATGCCTCCGCTTGCAAGACCTCGTGCGGAGGGCGGCAGGTTCCCATTTCAAACTGGAGTGCAGGACGAAGGAGATCGTGTTGGGCGCGGCGCTCGACACTGCGGCTTCCGAGGCGCGATACTTCGACCTCTCGGTCCTTCCATGGTCCGGAGCTACACTGGCAGTTAAGGACATGACAGAGGCTGTCGTCTTTGGGTCTGGCCGAGCAGCCATTTTGGTGCCGCCTTCGGCGCAACTTGCCAACCTTAACCATATCGCAATCGCCTGGGACGCAAATCAGGTTGCCGCACGCGCTCTTGGTGATGCCCTGCCACTTTTGGCTAAAGGCGGTCGTGTCACCGTGTTAACAGTTCAAGATGAGAAACCTCTCAGCGGGTCCGATATCGCAGAGTCGCTTTCATCGGCGCTTGAAAAGCGCGGCTTCAGCGCCAAGCCCCTCAGCATCTCACTGAGCGGCAGGACTATTTCAGAGGCGTTACAGGAATCGGCACTGTCGGAGGGCGCTCAAATGCTGGCAATGGGCGGATTCGGCCATTCCCGCGCTCGCGACTTCATACTTGGTGGCGCGACGAAAGGGGTTCTCACCCAACTCAGGCTTCCTGTCTTGCTTTCACACTGAATGGCCAGATGAGGCGGCATCACTGCGCAGCGTTGCCTCGACTGAGTAGTTTCCGAGTCTATCTCTACTTGTTGGACTGAGCCTAGGCTGAAGCCAACAAACGATGCATTTGCAGGAGCAGGCAATGAA
>JANNNG010000124.1:0-36130 GCA_031398425.1 Hyphomicrobiales bacterium
CCAAAGCGGCCAAATTTCACTGTGGCATCTGGTATTGCAGGCGAGCTGGCCGGTATTCCTCGTCATGGTCGGCCTGGCGCTGGCCTCGGTGTGGAGCTGGTCGATCATCATCGAGAAGTTCGTGGCGGTCAGGCGGATGAATGCCGCGAACGACACGTTCGAGCAGTTCTTCTGGTCGGGCCAGTCACTGGAAGACCTCTATCAGTCGATGGGCAACCGCAACAGCATCGGCCTCGCGGCGATCTTCATGGCGGCGATGCGCGAATGGAAGCGGAGCCAGGAGGCCTCGCTCCGGGCCGGGTTCCAGGGCGTCCAGAAGCGTATCGAGAAGGTCATGGATGTGCAGATCCAGAAGGAAATGGCCGATCTTGAATCGCGGTTGTTATTCTTGGCGACCATTGGTTCGGCGGGTCCCTTCATCGGCTTGTTCGGCACTGTCTACGGCATCATGGTCTCGTTTCAGGGCATTGCAAACTCCGGCAACACCAGTCTCGCAGTTGTGGCACCCGGCATCGCCGAAGCCCTGTTTGCAACCGCCATCGGTCTTGTTGCTGCGATCCCGGCCACCATCTTTTACAACATGTTTGCCAATGATGCATCCAAGGTGGCAACTCGCCTTGAAAACTTCGCCGACGAATTCTCCGCGATTATTTCACGGCAACTAGACGAAAGGGCATAAGGCATGGGCGCGTCGGTTGGTACAACAGGAGGCGGAACACGGCGCGGTCGGCGCGGTAATCGCAAAGGACTGAACGCCGACATCAACGTCACACCGCTCGTGGACGTGATGCTGGTGCTGCTCATCGTGTTCATGGTGGCGGCACCCCTTATGACGGTAAGCGTGCCTGTGGATTTGCCCAAGGCCAATGCCAAGGCCTCATCAGCACCTGTCGAACCCACCTACATCACTGTCCAAGCCGACAAGACGGTTTTCCTGGGCGAACAGAAAATGACGTGTGCTGAGTTGTTGCCGAAACTTGAAGCTTCGGCGAAAGATGGCAAGAACGAGAACCTGATGGTGCGTGCCGACGCCGCTCTTACCTACGGCAATATCATGGAAATTCTCGGCATGTTGAATGGTGCCGGCTACACCAAGGTCGGCCTTGCCACATTGCCGCTCGAAAATCCTGCTAACCCCTGACGCGATGAAAAAAAGCGCCCTTGCTTCTGCCTCTGTTCACGCACTTATTCTACTGGTGGCGCTGTTCGGCTTACCCGCAAGCAAGGCCTTTGAAATCAAGCCTGTGGAAGCCATCCAGGTCGATATCTCCAACATCACCGACACCACAAAGGTGAAAGCGCAGTCAAAGTCCGATGCGAAACCCGTGGACAAGCCAAAGCCCAAGGTTTCAGATTCGAAGGAAAAGACAAAGCCTGTCGAGAAAGTGACAGAGGAAAAGAAGGTCGCTGCCAAGGAACCTGAGAAATCAGAACCGCCACCCCCTGAGCCTGAAAAAAAGGTCGAACCGCCAAAGCCAGTGGAAGACAAGAAGGTAGAGGACAAGCCGGTTGATCCTGATCCTTTGCAGAAAATGCTTGAAGCCGAAGATGCCAAGCTGAAGCAGGCCGAGGAAGACAAGAAAAAAGACGAAGAGAAAAAGAAGAAGGCCGAGGCCAAGAAGCTGAAGGCGGAAGAAGAAAAGATGAAGAGTGAGCAAGCTGAGGCGAAAGCCAAGGCCGATGCGAAGAAGAAGCTTGATGCACAGAAAAAGCTCGCCTCGAACTTCGATCCTGCACAGCTTGAGGAACTACTGAACAAGGAAAATGACGAAGCCTCTGCTCCCGTCGAAAAAAAGGACGAAGCAGGCACGCCCGAAAAAGCAGAGAAGGATGTGCAAGGGTCGGATGATGGCATGTCCGCCACCATCATCGACGCCATGCGCCAGAAGCTGGCCGAGTGCTGGTCAATTCCGCCTGCCGTCCGGGAAAGCAAGGACGTGGTGACGCTGCAATGGAAAATGAGCCGGGATGGCAACGTGCAGGGACAACCCATCGTCATCGGTGGCAGCGGCAATATTGCGGCCCAGCAGGCTGCGATTTCCGCTGTAAAAGCTTGCGAACCCTACGACTGGCTGCCGCCCGACGGCTTTCATCTGTGGCGTGAGTTTGAATGGAACTTCGAGCCGCGCTAAGAGAGACCGTGAATATGCAATCTAATAGGCCCCCTTCGCCCTTCGTGCACTTCCCCAACGTGTTGGGGAAGGACTGGTGGTTCGCTCTCCCCCAACTTGTTGGGGGAGTACCCCGAAGGGGGGAGGGGGGCCTTCCTTTGGCTTTTGGCCAACACAACGAATTTGAAAAAGGTAGTTATTGATGTTCATCCGGTTTGTTGCCCCTCTGTTGGCCTGCTTCATTTTCGCCTTCCCCCTCATCGCCCACGCCCAGCTCAAGGGCAGCAATCAGGATGGCCGAATTGATCCCATCCCTCTCGCCATAGCCCCTTTTCTCTCAGGTGGTGCCGACGAGGCCGCAGCCACCGTCTCCGGCATCATCGCCAACAACCTTGGCCGCACCGGTTACTTTGCACCCATATCGCCTGACACTTATCCCGAGCAGATCAGCAACCTCGATGCGGAGCCTGCTTTTGATGCCTGGCGTGGCATCAAGGCGCGGGCATTGGTTGCAGGGTCCGTTGCCAATGAAGGCGGCAAGATCAGGGTGACATTCAAGCTCTATGACATCAACTCTGGGCAATTGCTCGCGAGCCAAAGTCTCGCAGCGTCACCCAAACTCGCGCGGCGCCTCGCGCACCGCATATCAGACCAGATCTACAAGGCACTCACCGGGTTTGATGGTTATTTTGATACGCGCGTTGTCTACATCGACGAAACTGGAAGCAAGCAGAAGCGCGTCAAGAAACTGGCTATCATGGATCAGGACGGCTTCAATCCCAGAACTCTGCCCGTGAGCGGCGATCTTCTGTTGACACCGCGCTTTTCACCGACATCAAATGAAGTGACCTACATGTCCTTCGGCACCGGTGTGCCGCGTGTGTTTGTCTACAACATCGACACCAACCAGAAGGAAATCGTGGGTGATTTTCCCACCATGAGTTTTGCGCCGCGCTATTCGCCGGATGGCAACAAGATCGTCATGTCGCTGCAAAGTGAGGATGGCGAAAATTCCAACATCTTCGAAATGAATTTGCAGACGAGGAAGCTGCGCCAGATTACTGATGTGGCCGCCATCAACACGGCTCCATCCTATTCGCCTGATGGCGGGCAGATGGTGTTTGAATCAGACCGTGGTGGCACCCAGCAGATTTACAAGATGGATGCAGGTGGCGGTGGCCAGAACCGCATCAGCTTCGGCAAGGGTCGCTATTCCACACCAGTCTGGTCGCCCGACGGGCAATGGATCGCGTTCACAAAATCCGCCGGAGGAAAGTTTTCTATCGGCGTCATGAAGCCAGATGGCTCTGGCGAACGCATCTTGACAGAAGGCTATCACAACGAGGGTCCAACCTGGGCTCCCAACTCCCGCGTCATTATGTTCTTCCGCGAAAGCGGAGGCGAGAACGGCGGAGCACGATTGTTTTCGGTGGATGTGACGGGATACAACGAGCAGCCAGTCACGACGCCGGGTTTTGCGAGTGACCCGGCATGGTCACCGCGGTTGAATTGAAACAGCGATGCTCTGATCCGTGGCCAAAACATCACACATTACTTTTTCTTAACCACGTTCGCCAACCTGATCTTAATTTCAACACGGCAAAGAAACAGTGAACGGCGGAGTTTAAACTCTCAGCAATTGAATTGAGCGGGGCCGGGGGGCTTTGCTTTCGAAAAGGTGGATTTTCAAATGATGAATACACAAACGTCCGGATTCAAACTGGTGCTGGCACTGGGTCTTGCCCTGTCGCTCGCCGCTTGTTCCAAGAAATCGGCCACAACGGGATTGGGCGCCGATGGCCTTGGTGGTCCGGGGGATGGACTTGCGGGCTCTGCGGCACAGGTGGCAGGATCGGAAGAGGATTTTGCTGCCAATGTGGGTGACCGGGTGTACTTTGAAAATGACCAGACAGCCTTGACCACAGACGCCCGCGATACCTTGGTGAAACAGGCGGCATGGTTGCAGCAATATCCAGATGTCGCCATCCAGATCGAAGGCCATGCCGACGAACGCGGTACCCGCGAATACAATATTTCGCTCTCTGCACGGCGTGCAACAAACACCCGCAATTTTCTGATTTCTCAGGGTATTTCTGCAAAGCGCATCTCCTCCATTGCCTATGGCAAGGAACGTCCGGCAAAATTGTGTGACGGTGAAGAATGTTGGTCACAAAATCGCCGCGCTGTGACGGTTATCACCTCGGGTGCCCGCACAAGCTGACACGCGTGGTGCCGTTTGCGCCGCACAAGGCAGTGTGAAAATGGCTCCCAGGCTTGCGCTTGGGGGCATTTTGTGTAACGCGAAACGCAACGCAGCGCGAATCGTACTCAGAGCCGGTGATGGGGCGGGGTGCAGGGCTGATTGAAGGAGTAGGATTGATGATGACGCGTTCAGCAGGTTTCAGGACGGCGGTCCTGATGAGCTGTTTTCTGGCCCTCGCGGCCTGTTCGAAAAAGAATACGCCAGATCTTGAAGCGGGCCCCGGCGGCGATGGCATTGGGGCAGGGGCGGGCAATGTTGCGCCCGGCAGCCAAGCCGATTTTGAAACCAATGTGGGTGACCGCGTTTATTTTCTCGTCGACCAGACCAGTCTGACGCCGGAAGGCCGCGATATTCTCACAAGGCAAGCCAAGTGGCTGGAGCAATATTCTAACGTCACAGTACAGGTCGAAGGCCATGCCGATGAGCGAGGCACTCGCGAATACAATATTTCATTGTCGGCCAAACGAGCCACCAACACCCGCAATTTCCTCATCAGCCAGGGTGTCAAAGGCAATCGCGTGTCTTCCATCGCCTATGGCAAGGAACGGCCTGCACAGTTGTGCGATGCCGAGGAATGCTGGTCGCAGAATCGCCGCGCAGTCACGGTGATCACAGGTGGTGCCAACTGAACGGCACGCATCTGTTGCGATTTGGCAACAACGATGATGCTTCTCACACTGGTCGCGATTGAGCCGCAATTCCTCCGCCTTTCGCTGTCAAAAAATCCGACACACGTTCCCAACGGGATTTTCAAGAATGTTCAAATCTGCCGCCCTCGCCGCCGTGCTTCTGGCCTCGGTTTCCTTGCCTTCCCATGCCGAAGATATTGCCACCCGCATTCTCAACATGGAGAATCGCATTCGTGATCTGACGGGGCAGATGGAAGAAATGAATAATTCGATGCAGCAGTTGCAGCGCCAACTGGCAGGTGGCCAGCAGGGTGTCGTGCAGCAGCCCGCACCTAGGCTGAAGAAGCTCGCAACTGTTGATCGGGGTGTGGAAACCATTGAGGATGCTCCGGCACCAGCAGCAAAGCTCAAGCAGCGTGCCATCATTTTGGGTGACGAACCAATTGAGACTGAGGAACTGGCTCCAGGTCCCACCAACCTCGGCAGTGGCCAGGATAACTCCGCAAATGCTGATGGGCAGGTGCTCGTACCAAACAGTCAACAGGACGTTGCCGTTGCTGCACCCGCTGACACTGCCGTTGTCGATGCAACGCAGGCCGATGGCGGCGTCGAACAGGTGTCATTGACTCCTGCCACGGACACGCCCGAAGCACTCTATGAAAAGAACTATGAGACCCTTTTGCGTCGCCAGTTTGGTGATGCTGAAGTGGGTTTTCGACGATTTCTCGAGAAATACCCGGATCATGGCCTTGCCGGCAGTGCGCAATACCAGCTCGGCGAGACTTTCTATGCCCAGGCGAACTATCAGGAGGCCGCCCGAAATTTCCTGCTGGGCTACAAGAATTATCCGAAGAGCCGTCGTGCGCCTGACAGCTTGTTGAAGCTGGGATTGAGCTTGCGCAAGCTCGAACAGCGTGATCAGGCCTGTGCGGCACTCGCCTCAGTTTCCACCGAATTTCCCCGCGCTGTTGAAGCCAAGAAGCGGGCCGAGGCTGAACTGAAGCGTGCTGGCTGCTAGCGGTCCAGCGGCCCTGAGCGGGATTTTTGACGGCCTCACGGGGTTTTCCCGTGTGGCCGTTGCCGTTTCTGGCGGCTCTGATTCGATGGCACTACTGCGTATGGTGACGGCCTGGCGCGGTCAGGAAAATGGTCCGCGCGACGTCGTTGCGTTGACTGTTGATCACGGCTTGCGGTCCGAAAGTGCCGATGAAGCAGCCCAGGTTGGCCTGTGGTGCAAGCTGCTGGATGTGCCGCACCAGATTTTGCAATGGCGTGGCGACAAGCCAACATCCGGCATCCAGGCAAAAGCCCGCACCATGCGCTATGATCTCATGACTGAATGGTGCCGCGAGGCCAGGGTGCCCGTGTTGTTGACCGGCCACACGGCAGATGACCAGGCAGAAACCGTGCTCATGCGCCAGAAGCGCACCAGCACTGACCGCAGCATCGCTGCCATCTGGCCAGAGAATGAGTGGCGCGGCATCAAGCTGCTGCGACCGCTGCTGGCGTTAAGACGCGAACAGTTGCGCGATTATCTCAAGGGATTTGCGCAAGGCTGGCTCGATGATCCCAGCAATGCCAACTGCGACTTCGAGCGGGTGCGAATCCGCAACGCTTTGGCACAGCATGATGTTCTGGAATTGCAAGCGAAGGCCGAAGCTGCTCAGTCACGCGTGCGCAGCGCCGATGCCGAACTGCATGATTGGTTGACGCAACATATGGCCGTCGATGATTATGCCGTGTTGAGGCTGCCGGGGCGGTTGCTGGCGGCACAGCCAGTTGCCCGACGTCTTGATATCCTGTCTTGGAGCGTGACTGCAGCAGGGGACGGCCAGTGCCCTGAACGGGCCTCCGTTGAAGCCATCACGACATGGCTTGCCGAAGGCCGCGAAAGCCGCCGCACGGTCAACGGTGCGATTGTCAGCGCCAGACGCCACGTCATCGAAATCATGCGCGAGCCCGCCCGCATCCCTGGCCGCTTCATGGTCGTGCCTGAACTGGGCCACCTCACCTTTGACGGGCGCTTTAAGGTCGCAGCCCCCCAAGGTGCCGGGGTCGGAGCCATGGGTATTCCGCCCCTGTTGAAACGCCCGAAAGACGTGCCAGCATTGGCCTTTTCGGCACTCCCAGTGGTGAAACTGGCAGATGGTCAGCTGGTTTCTGCCGTCAAAAGCGGCAGACCAGACATTTCAGCCACGCTTTGTGAACGATTTTCGCCCTAGTATCGTATTAATGATTGCAAGTTTCTTGGAATTGCCGATTGTCATGCTTATGTTATTTGCAATTCAGCCACACAGGCCAGCATTGAGAGGTTAGACGTGAATCAATTCCGCAGTTTCGCCGTTTGGATCGTGATTGGTCTTTTGTTGTTTGCGTTGTTCAGCCTGTTCCAGGGCCAGAGCATGATGCGCACCGCATCGAATGAGATCAGCTATTCGGAATTTCTCAACAAGGTCGGCGATGGCAGCATCAAGAGTTTGACAGCGTCGACCAACGGTCAGATCACGGCCAAGACAGGCGATGGCAAAACCATCACCACCTTCGGCATCATGGCTGATGATGACTGGAAGTTGATCCGTTCGAAGAATATCGAAGCGGTTTTCCAGCCCGCACAGAATGATTCTCTTTTCTCGAACATGCTGATCTATTGGCTGCCAATGCTGCTCATCGTCGGTGTGTGGTTTTTCATCATGCGACAGATGCAAAGCGGCACTGGCAAGGCCATGGGCTTTGGCAAGTCGCGTGCAAAACTGCTCACGGAAAAGCAGGGCAAGGTCACCTTTGCTGACGTTGCGGGCGTCGACGAAGCCAAGGACGACGTGGTTGAAATTGTCGACTTCCTGAAGGACCCGCACAAGTTCCAGCGTCTCGGCGGCAAAATTCCGCGTGGCGCTTTGTTGGTGGGACCCCCGGGAACGGGTAAAACCTTGCTGGCCCGTGCCATTGCCGGGGAAGCCAATGTGCCATTCTTCACGATCTCGGGTTCGGACTTTGTTGAAATGTTCGTGGGCGTTGGTGCGAGCCGCGTGCGCGACATGTTCGAGCAGGCCAAGAAAAGTGCGCCCTGCATCGTTTTCATCGACGAAATTGACGCCGTGGGTCGCCATCGTGGTGCCGGTCTTGGCGGCGGCAATGATGAGCGCGAGCAGACGTTGAACCAATTGCTGGTGGAAATGGATGGTTTTGAAGCCAACGAAGGCGTCATCATCATCGCCGCCACCAACCGCCCTGATGTGCTTGACCCAGCGCTGCTTCGTCCCGGCCGCTTTGACCGTCAGATCACGGTGGGCAACCCTGATGTGAAGGGTCGCGAGCAGATTCTGAAAGTGCACATGAAGGACAAGCCGCTGGCGCCCGATATCGATGCAAAGATTCTGGCCCGTGGTACCCCCGGTTTCTCCGGTGCTGATTTGGCCAACCTGTGCAATGAAGCCGCTCTTCTTGCCGCGCGCCGCAACAAGCGCATCGTCACGCAAGCTGAGTTCGAAGACGCCAAGGACAAGGTGATGATGGGTGCGGAGCGCAAATCCATGGTCATGTCAGAGGATGAGCGCCGCAACACTGCTTACCACGAAGCCGGCCACGCCCTTGTGGGCCTCAATGTGAAATATGATCCCCTTCACAAGGTGACCATAATCCCACGTGGTCGCGCTCTTGGCCTCACCATGAACCTGCCCGATGGCGACCGTTATTCCCGCACCCGCGAATGGTGTGAGGCCCGCATGGCCGTGCTGTTTGGTGGCCGCGAAGCTGAGCTCATCCTCGGTGGTGAAAAGAATGTGACTAATGGTGCGATGGGCGACATCCAGATGGCCACGGCGCTTGGTCGCTCCATGGTTACGGAATGGGGCATGTCGGACAAGCTGGGCCGCGTTCGCTATTCCGCCAACGAACAGGAAGTGTTCCTGGGCCACAGTGTGACCCAGAGCAAGAACGTGTCGGAAAGCACCGCTCAAATCATTGATGAGGAAGTGCGCCGTCTGGTGTTGACAGGTGAAGCCACGGCAAAGTCCATTCTGAAAAAGAAGCGTGACGACCTGCACATGATCGCCAAGGCGCTCATCGAGTATGAAACCCTCTCTGGCGAAGACGTGGCTCGACTGCTCCGCGGTGAAAAGCTGAACCGTGACGAAGCACCTCCCACACAGTCCGACAAGGGATCACCATCAGTGCCTCGTGCTGGTTCAAAGCGCGGCAAGGCTGGCGGTCTGGAACCACAGCCGACGTAAAATGCCCTCTCCGTCAGTCGCTGACGCATCGCGCAAGCGATGACGGAGAGGGACTTCTGGTGTCCGCATGAAACCTTACTATCGCCCCCTGTCACTTGTCTTCGGCAACGACGCACGCCAGATGATCGCATCCGGTATCGCCGGCGCACTTGGCGGCCTGTCGCACGTCGGTTTCACCCATGTCGAAATCATTGAGCGCGGCGCAGCGCGGCGGGTCGTTGCTTTCGCGGATGTCTTGGGGCCAGACGTGATTCGCGCCATCACCGCACCACGTTCTACCTTCGGCGGCGTGGCGATGGACCAGAACCGCATCATGGGCATCGTCAACGTCACACCTGACTCATTCGCAGACGGCGGGCGCCTGCCCAACGCCACAGCCGCGATCGCCCACGGCAGGGAACTGGCGGCGGAAGGCGCTGATATTCTCGACGTGGGTGGCGAGTCGACGAGGCCTGGATCTGACACGGTATCAACCGAACAAGAAATCATGCGTATTGAAGGTGTGATCAAGGCGCTTGCTGCACAACATCGTGTGTCTGCAGATACGCGCAAATCCCTCGTCATGCGGGCTGCCTTGAATGCGGGAGCGCTGATCATCAACGATGTCTCAGCACTGGGCTACGATGCCGAAAGCGCGGACGTCATCGCATACAACGCTGTCCCCGTCATTCTCATGCATGCCCAAGGCGAACCCAAGACCATGCAGCTTAATCCCCGCTACGACGATGTGCTGCTGGATGTCTATGACGCGCTGGAAACCAGTATCAACAAGGCCGTTGCAGCGGGTATCTCGCGTAACAACATCTGCGTGGATCCCGGCATCGGCTTTGGCAAGACCTTCGAACAGAATTTGCAAGTCATGGCAGGACTATCCCTCTTTCATGGCCTTGGCGTTCCTCTGCTGGTGGGAGTATCACGCAAGGGCTTTGTGGGGGCCGTGACGGGCGAGAAGTTGGCGGCAAACCGGGTGAATGGCTCCCTAGGCGGGGCGTTGCAGGCGGTCATGCAGGGCGTACACATCCTCAGGGTGCATGATGTGAAGGCCACGGTGCAGGCTTTGAAAATGTTTACCGCGTCCAACGATCCCGATTCAGCTGATCTCTGAATTATGCTAGGGCGAATGCGGGAAGCATGACTGGGGATCTTGATGACACGAAAATATTTCGGCACAGACGGTGTGCGCGGTCGCGCCAATTCGGGCAATATCACGCCAGACCTGGTCATGCGCATCGGCATGGCTGCAGGCCAGTTGCATCGCCGTGGCGGCCACCGTCACCGCGTGGTGATCGGCAAGGACACGCGCCTCTCTGGCTACATGATTGAACAGGCCCTGACGGCGGGCTTGCTGGCATCGGGCATGGATGTGTTTCTGCTGGGACCCGTGCCAACGCCTGCTGTTGCCATGCTGACGCGCTCAATGCGGGCCGACCTCGGCGTCATGATTTCTGCGTCTCACAACCCCTATCAGGACAACGGCATCAAGATTTTTGGCCCCGACGGTTACAAGCTGTCCGATGAGCAGGAACTGAAAATCGAAGCACTGATTGATGCGCCAGCCCAAGACGCGCTGGCCGCCTCGTCGGACATTGGCCGTGCCAAGCGCATTGAAGATGCCGGTGCCCGTTACATCGAATTTGCCAAGCGCACCTATCCCGGTGAGAGCAATCTGGATGGGCTCCGGATTGTCGTGGACACAGCCAACGGCGCATCCTACAGGACAGCGCCCACCGCCCTCTGGGAACTGGGTGCAGAAACTTTTGTGCTAGGCGTTGAACCCAATGGCATGAACATCAATGACAAGGTAGGCTCCACAGCCCCCCAAGCCATGTGTGATCGCGTGCGTGAAGTGCGCGCCGACATTGGCATCGCGCTTGATGGAGATGCAGACCGTGTCATCATCTGCGATGAAAAAGGCAATGTGGTTGGTGGCGATCAGATCATGGCGCTTGTCGCCTCAAGCTGGGCCAGGCGCGGGCAATTGAAAGGTGGTGGTCTCGTCTCCACCGTCATGTCCAATCTTGGTCTTGAGCGCTATCTCGAAACCCAGGGCCTTTCGCTTGTGCGCACCAAGGTGGGTGATCGCTACGTGGTGGAACACATGCGCGCCCATGGCTTTAATGTCGGTGGCGAACAATCGGGACATATCGTTTTGTCGGATTATGCCACCACGGGCGACGGCCTGTTGGCCGCGCTGCAGGTTCTGGCCGAAGTTGTACAACAGGGAAAACCGGTCAGCGAGGTGTGCAATCTCTTCCAGCCCCTGCCACAGCTGTTGAAAAACGTGCGCTTTTCCGGCGGCAAGCCGCTTGAGGACAACAAGGTGATTGCAGCCATTGCCGATGCAGAAAAGCGCTTGGGCAATATGGGGCGGCTGGTCATACGTCCGTCAGGCACTGAGCCCCTCATCAGGGTAATGGCGGAAGGCGCTGATGCCTCTTTGGTCAGCGCCATCGTTGATGAGCTGTGTAGCGTCATTTCCAGATCAGCGGCGTGATGCATGGTTAATCGCTGGTAATATTTTGTTTGATCTGCGCACAAATCGGCGTGACCCAAAAGCCACATAACATTTTAGCCTCATTGCGGCCCTTTTCCGGCCAGCGCGGGAACAAAAGCCAACGCCATGGTGTTGTCATCCCGGCAGGGACAAAATTTTCAAAAGCGAGGTATGCGTAATGAACAAGTTCAAGATGTTGGTGGTGGTTGGTGTGGCGATGTTGCCACTTTCGATGACCGCGCATGCAGCTGACATTGCACCCGATGTTCCGTCAGAAGTCGAGACATCACAAATGGGGCTTTATCTACGTGGCGATGTTGGTGGATCATTTCTGAAATGGAGCGGTGGCAGCGACGATGAATCTTTCGTTGCCGGTGGCGGTATCGGCTATCAATACAACGAAATGTTCCGCACCGATTTGACGGTGGATTTCACCGGCGATTACAAGATTGCGCCAGGGGCAGAGATTTCGACAACAACGATCCTCGGTAATGCCTATCTCGACTTTGCCAACGACACCATGTTCACACCTTACATCGGTGCTGGTGTTGGTTACGGCTGGGTCAATGGCAAAGGCACATCTGACAAGGATGGTCTTGCTCTCGGAGCGGCTGCCGGTGTGTCTCTTGACCTCACAAGCAATCTTGCCATCGATGTGGGCTATCGCTTCCGCGACATCATGGTGTCCGGTTCGGATACCATGGAGCATCAAGCCACAGTTGGCATGCGCTTCAAATTCTGAACACCATAGGGCCCGCAATCGCGCGTGGCCTTCAACGAAACGCGTCCTTGCCGAAAGTTAAGGGCGCGTTTTGCATATTTGCGATTCCATCTTGCATCGCGACAGATTCTCATCCATGAGCGACATCGGGCCAGCCCTCCCCAACGGGGGTCAACCCATCTGTAAGGATGGAGCAATACATGACAGATCAGCAGCCGGCTGTGCGCCCGGTCAACGCGCAATTTTCGTCCGGCCCGTGTGCCAAGTTTCCAGGCTGGACAGCCGCCCTTCTCAACAATGCACTGACAGGCCGTTCGCACCGTTCCGCTGAAGGCAAGCTGCGTTTGAAGCGTGCCATCGATCTGACACGCGATGTGCTTAAAGTTCCCGCTGACTACAGGATCGGCATTGTGCCCGCATCTGACACGGGCGCTGTCGAAATGGCCATGTGGTCGCTTCTGGGTCCGCGCGGCCTTGATATCTTCGCCTGGGAAAGTTTCGGCGAAGGCTGGGTGTCGGATGTGGTGAAGCAGCTGAAGTTGCCGGACATCCGCAAATTCACCGCCGACTACGGTGTGTTGCCTGATATGGGCCAGGCCGATTTCTCCCGCGATGTGATTTTTACCTGGAATGGCACCACCTCAGGCGTGCGTGTGCCCAATGCCGATTGGATTCCCGCTGATCGTGAAGGTTTGACGATTTGCGATGCAACCTCATCGGCCTTTGCGCAAGACATGGATTTCTCGAAACTCGATGTGGTTACCTTCTCGTGGCAAAAAGTGCTCGGCGGGGAGGGGGCTCACGGCGTACTTATTCTCTCACCGCGTGCAGTGGCGCGTCTGGAAAGCTACTCTCCACCCTGGCCCATGCCCAAGATTTTCCGCTTGACGTCGGGTGGAAAATTGATTGAGGGAATTTTCGAAGGCGAGACTATCAACACGCCCTCCATGTTGTGTGTCGAAGATTATGTGTTGGCGCTGGAATGGGCACAAAAAGTTGGTGGCTTGAAAGGCTTGCGTGCGCGGGTCGATGCCAATGCCGCAGTGATTGATCGCTGGATCGCGGCCAAACCTTTCGCCCATCATCTGGCGAAAGTGGCCGATACCCGCTCTAACACCTCTGTGTGTCTGACGTTGGATGGCTCTCCAGAAGTGCCAAAGAAAATCGCCAAGTTTCTGGAAAAGGAAGGCGTGGCCCTCGACATCAACGGCTATCGTGACGCCCCGCCCGGCCTTCGCATCTGGTGTGGCGCAACGGTTGAAACCGCAGACGTTGAAAAACTCATGCCGTGGCTCGACTGGGCCTATGCCGCCGCAACATCAGCTTAATTTTTTTCCTGGACATTCATCATGACCATTCGAGTTCTCGTCTCCGACAAGCTTTCCGAAACCGCTGTACAAATTTTCCGCGACCGTGGTGTGGAAGTCGACTACATGCCCGACCTGGGCAAGGACAAGGACGCATTGCTCGCCATCATTGACAAATATGACGGCCTCGCCATTCGCTCCAACACCAAGGTCACACCGAAGCTGATCGAAGCGGCCAAGAAGTTGAAGGTGATTGGTCGCGCAGGCATCGGCGTTGACAATGTTGATATTCCCGCCGCCTCGTCCCGTGGCATCGTTGTCATGAATACACCCTTCGGCAATGCCATCACCACTGCCGAACATTCAATTTCCATGATGATGGCACTGGCTCGTCAAATTCCTGAAGCCAATGCGTCAACCCACGCAGGCAAGTGGGAGAAGTACCGCTTCATGGGTGTTGAATTGTATAACAAGACACTGGGTGTCATCGGCTGTGGCAACATTGGTTCGATTGTCGCCGACCGTGCGCTCGGCCTCAAGATGAAGGTCATCGCTTACGATCCTTTCCTTTCAGCTGAGCGTGCTCTTGAAATCGGTGTCGAGAAAGTTGAACTTCTGGATCTCCTCACGCGCTCCGACTTCATTACGCTGCATACGCCACTGACGGAAAAAACCCGCAACATCATTGGTGCCGCCGGATTGTCACGCTGCAAGAAGGGTGTTCGCATCATTAATTGTGCACGCGGTGGCCTCGTCAATGAAGATGCACTGTACGACGCGATCATGTCAAAGCACGTGGCCGGAGCGGCATTGGATGTGTTTGAATCGGAGCCCGCCACCGCGCACAAGCTGTTCGGCCTCGACAACGTCGTGGCCACACCACACCTTGGTGCATCATCCACTGAAGCGCAGGAAAATGTGGCACTGCAAGTGGCCGAACAAATGTCGGATTTCCTGTTGACAGGGGCAGTGACCAACGCCCTCAACATGCCGTCCATTTCGGCCACGGAAGCGCCGCGCCTCAAGCCCTTTGTGGCACTGGCGGAAAAACTTGGCTCCTTCGCAGGCCAGCTGACTGACGAACCGATCAGCGCAATTGTGCTGGAATATGCAGGTGACGTGGGTGAAATGAATACAAGAGCCTTGACCTCGGCGGCCCTCGCTGGCGTCATGGCTGCACAGATCGGCACAGTCAACATGGTGTCGGCCCCACTGGTGGCCAAAGAGCGAGGCATCAAGGTTGATGAAGTCAAGCAGACCCAGCGCGGTGCCTATGAAACCTACATTCGCATCACCGTCAAAACCGCGACTTACGAACGCTCAGTGGCCGGCACAGTGTTTTCAGACGGCAAGCCTCGCATCATCCAGATCAAGGGCATCGAGCTTGAATCGGATTTCGGCAAGCACATGCTTTATGTCACAAACCTTGACAAGCCAGGCTTCATCGGTGCTGTGGGATCGTTGCTCGGCAATGCCGGCATCAACATCGCCTCCTTTCATCTGGGCCGCCAATCTGAAGGAACTGACGCCATCTGTCTTGTGGAAGTGGATGGTGCAATCGCCGAAAGCATGGTGAAAGCAGTCGCAGCACTGCCACAGGTCAAACAGGCAAAAGCACTCGCATTCTGATGCACTGGTCGGAGTGAGAGGATTCGAACCTCCGACCCCCTGCTCCCGAAGCAGGTGCGCTACCAGACTGCGCTACACTCCGAATTCTTGGAAACCCAATGTTTCCATGGGCTTTCTGCGATTTTGTAAATCATTCGTCAAGCTGCAAAAAGGAAGTGGCACACTGGCTGTTGGAGATCACCATGCGCTGTCGGAATGATGAAAGTATCAACAGTCGGTTTAACCCTTCCAGTAACGCTGTCGCTCACCGTTTTGTGAATTTTCTGCACCTGAGTTGATTTTCAAATTGTAACACAACTTGGCAATGAGGATGTCAAGGTCACCTGATCGACCTTTCACATCAAATGGAGTCTTTCATGAACACCACCCGCCGCGTTTTCAGTGCAGCCGTCCTTGCATCGGCAGTCACCGCCGCAGTCGCTGTCGTTGCCACATCGACACCCGCATTCGCCGCCAAGAAGGAAAAGTGCTTTGGTGTTGCTTTGAAAGGTGCCAATGATTGTGCCGCTGGAGCGGGAACCACCTGCGCAGGCACCTCGACAAAAAACTATCAAGGCAATGCCTGGAAATATGTGAACAAGGGCACATGCGTATCAATGTCTTTGCCTGGTGGCCGTAAGGGTTCGTTATCGGCGTTGTCACGCGACTCTTAATCTCTGAACGCGGGCAGGCGGGGCACATGGTTCAACGTTCTGACAATAGACCGTCGCCGCTTTGCCTGCCGATTTTCCCAACACCAATCACAGCGGGTGCCGGGTTCAAACATGAGCATCTTGCAGATATTCTGCAGGATGACGATGGCGTCGGCTTCTTTGAAGTTCACGCTGAAAATTTTATGGGAGATGGCGGCGCTCCCCATGTAGCGCTGGCAAAACTCCGCGAGGACTATCCCCTGTTTCTTCACGGTGTGGGCATGTCATTGGGTGGAGAAACGCCGCTCAATCGCGAACACTTGAAGCGCTTTCGCCGGGTTGCCGATCGCTATGAACCTATGATTGTGTCAGAACATCTGGCATGGTCTTCTCACGACATCACATACTACAACGACCTTCTGCCAGTGCCTTACACCAAGCTGGTGCTGGATCGTGTGGTCTCCCATATTCACCAGTTTCAGAACGAAATTGGACGCACGATATTGTTGGAGAACCCGTCGACCTATATTGCTTTTGAACGCTGTGACATGAGCGAAACCGATTTTCTGCGAGAGATTGTCAAGCAGACAGAATGTGGACTTTTGTTGGATGTCAACAACATCTACGTCTCCGCTACCAATCACAATGAAAGTCCCGAAGAATACCTTTCTGAATTTCCTCTTGCTCATGTCTGCGAGATCCATTTGGCGGGGCATGCAACTGAGGAAGATGAGAAAGGTGCGCCACTTTTGATTGACGCACATGACCGCGAAGTTTCTGATGCAGTCTGGTCGATTTATGAAAGAGTGATCACATTGGTTGGTCCCGTGCCAACACTAATCGAATGGGACAATGACGTGCCGGCGTGGTCGGTGCTGAAAAGTGAAGCGAAAAAGGCTGACGCCATTCTCACGCGCCACGTCGGGCAACATGGCTTTTTGAAAGCAGGCTGACGTGGGTGATACAGCAGAATTCTCAGCAGCGCTTCTCGATCCCAATCATCCTGTACCATCACTTGTAACGGGCCAAACCGCGTGCCGCTATGTAGTTTATCGCAACAATGTGACAGTCGGTCTCATGCGTGCACTTGAAGCCAATTTTCCAGTCGTGCGCAGGCTGTTGGGGGAACAGTACTTCGCAGGCTTTGCCCGCGATTTTGCGCAATGTCATCCGCCGCAATCACCCTTGATGTTCCGGTATGGCGGGGAGTTCCCCGATAGATTGGAAAGCGAGGGCGATCTCGCCAGATATCCTTATCTCGGCGATGTGGCACGGGTCGAAATTCTCTGGCGAGAAAGCTATCACGCTGCTGATGCGCCTGTGATGGCAGGAGACGCACTTGCTGCCTTAGATCCGGACACGTTGTTCAACAGCCATTTCATCATCCATCCGGCCACGCATTTGTTGCAGTCACGGTTTGCTGTTCACTCCATCTTCGACGCTAACAAGCAAGGTAGTGTGGAGCAAGCCTTTGATCCGGCGCTGCCTCAGTCCATCCTTGTCACGCGTCCACTTCATGACGTCGCAGTCCGCGCCGTGACTTCTGAACAGTTCGCGTTTTTTCTCGCATTGAAGAATGCAGATTATTTCGGCGATGCTGTCAATGCCGCCGCCGACCTCGGTTCGAATTTCGATCTTTCCGACACTCTGGCACTGCTGCTTCAGTCCGGCGCCTTTCAAGCCATTCAAGCAGGCAACGAGCAAAGATCATGATGACATTTGTCCACGGCATTGAAAACCAGATCACCAGATGCGTGCCTGATTGGCTGGCCAGCCTCGTACTTCGATTGGGTGTTGCAATTCCATTCTGGAAATCAGGTCTCACGAAATGGGATGGTTTTGGTGTCTTGTCCGAAACTCCGATCATTCTATTCGAAAACGAATTCCTTCTGCATGTGTTTGGCCGAGAATACAGTTTCCCGTTTCCAACCCTCATGGCCTATGCCTCCAGCATCGGTGAAATCATCTTGCCTATTCTCGTCGTGTTCGGCCTGTTCACCCGACTTGCGGCTCTTGGCCTCTTGCTGATGACTTTGATCATCCAGCTGACTTTCCCTGATGCTTGGCCGCTTCACCTGACATGGGCCGTCATGGCAGTGGGCGTGATTCATCTGGGAGGTAGCAAGCTTTCAATAGACAGGCTATTGCTGAAGCACTGAAGCTTGAAAATTGCTTCGGCAATACACCTGAAAACTGCTCAGCATTGGCAATAGGGAATGCTTTGGTGCGCAAGTCTCAACACCATGGCATCTGCTGTCGCATTGCGGTATGGAGTTGCCAGCGTTGCCAACGCAGAAGATTGTTGTGAGCATGGAAAAAGACAGCGGGCTGCGGATTGCTTTTTTGGGAACGGGTGCGCAGGGCGCTTCAATCGCGGCTGATTTTGCGCTTGCAGGCCTGGACGTCACGTTCATCGACCAGTGGCCCGATCACGTTGAAGCCATTCGCAAAAATGGTATCACGGTCAACCTTCCCACACGTACGATCAATGCAAAGGTTCCTGCCCTGCATCTTTGTCAGATAGCGGAGATCAGGCAGCCTTTTGATGTCATTTTTCTGGTGGTGAAAGCCTACGATACCAAGTGGGCCTGCGAATTGATCAAACCCGTGCTCGCAACAAATGGACTGGTTGTGGGTTTGCAGAACGGCATGACCCATGAGGACATTGCGGGCATCGTTGGTCGTGAGCGCACGATTGGAGCCGTGATTGAAATCGCATCGAACATGTGGGTGCCTGGTGTCACCAATCGACAGAATGATCACGACGAATCGTGGTTTGCGCTGGGAGCTCTTGATGCCAAAACCCAACCGCGCGTAGACAGCATTGCCAAGCTTCTTCGTAGTTCGGGGCGAGTTGAAGTCATGGACGATATCCACTCGGCCAAGTGGATGAAGCTCGTGGTGAATGCGGCTGAACTCATACCGTCGGCCATCGTCAATTTGCCCCTGAATGACGCAGCCCGGTTTCCAGGCATGCTGGAGGTGATGCGGTTGGCGGGTTATGAGGCCATGCAGGCGGCACAGGCAGATGGTGCCAAGATCATCCCGATCATCGGCATGCCACCGATCACAACGAACCATCCCGAGCGCTATGTCGATCAGATCTTCGACGAGGTTCTCAGAACATTTTCAAAGCCTGATACACTGGTGACCTCATTGCAGGATTGGCGCAAAGGCCGCCGCGCCGAGGTGCAGGAAGTGAATGGATGGGTTGTCGATGTTCTGAAGAGCCATGGGCGAGATGCGCCGATGAACCGCCTGGTGGTGGAAACAGGCTTCGAAATCGAGGCGGGCAAACGGGAGGCCAGCCCCGAGAATGCAAAGCTGATGATTGAAACCTACAAGTCGCTCGTCAAACCTTGATGTCAATGTGGCGCGCGCCAAAGGCGGTGCGATGAGTCTTTCTCATAACCCAATGCATCGAAACTTGCGATTTCAAGGATTTGCCCCCAGGGTGCACGGAAATAGACCCACTTGAAGCCCTCAAGCGGTCCCGCATCGACCACGTTCGGACCCTCCAGCATTTCAACTCCCATGGCTTCAAGCTGTTTGGCGGAAGCGAACACATCCTCGACCTCAAAACAGATATGCGATCCGCCGACTTCCGACGAACGCTTCTGTGCTGCCTGTTTGTCTTCGCCGCTGTATTCAAAAAGTTCCACGCTGGTGCCATTGCCACAGCGCAGGAACACGAGGTCCTTGATGCGGGATCCAGGGGCAGCGCCCAGCTTGCCCTTCATGAATTTGTCATCCACATCGAATGGCCCGGTCCGGAACACGGCGACTGCACCAAAAACCTTCTCGAAAAAGGAGATGCCCTCTTCAATATCTGGTACCGTAATGCCGATATGGTGCATACCCAGAACCCGTTCAGCCATTGTCTTTCACTCCCGATTTCACGGCAATAGGATACATCCGCAATTGCCATGGGTACAAGACCCTTGACCTCACAGGACCATTGCGTCCTAGTGCTGACATGACGGAATACGAACTTTTGCGCATCATAAGCTTTCTCGAACGCATGCGCACGCCCTATGACAAGCTGTTGCACGCGGCCGAGCCAGACCCCAACTGGAATATCATTCTCTATCTGATGAAAAGTCACTTGCGCGGGGAAAATGTCACGATGTCATCCCTCGCATCAGCTGCGGAGATTCCATTCGCCAGTGCCATGCGCCGCGTCCACAAACTGATCGAAGATGGTGATATCCAGCTGCGCAAGCGCGGCACCACAGGCAAGTCGTATTATCTCGAACCAAGCCGGAAACTCGCGATCGGATTCACGGCCTATGCGGCGAAGGTAAAAGGTCTGCTGGCAGATACCTTCGGATTGCAAAGTGGCAGTGGTAATGCCGAAGACTATTACTTTGGCGGATCATATCTGGCTGGGCAAATCATACCGCCGCTAGAAATCATGGAACGGAAAAAGGAAGCCGGACCAGAACTGCGCTTTCTGCTGCATGACGACAACTACTTCGCCAGCATGCGCGACATGTGGTCGGATTTTCGCAGCAAGCTGTCGTCGCGGCAGAACTTCAAACTGCTGAAGTTGCCTGAACTACGCGCAGAAGTTTTCGCCAATGCCCAGCGCGCCGAGAGCCAGTATGATGTTATCGCCGTCAACATGCCCTGGCTGGGCGAAAGTGTTGTCAACCATGTGGCCCAGCCGCTGACTGAATTTCTAAAAAGCAGCAGCATCAATCCGCTCGACTTTCATCCCAATATCTGGGCCACAGGAAACTGGAGCGACACGCAATATGGCATTCCCATCTATTGTACTATTGAAGCGCTCTCACTGCGCAAGGATTTGTTTGAGGAGCGCGGCCTGCAGCACCCAACGAGCTTTGAAAAGGTTTTGCAGGCGGCAAAGGCCTTGCATAATCCAAAACGCGGCATGCACGGCATGGTCTGGAATGCAGCAAGGGGAATGCCCATCTCGCATTCATTTATGTTTTTCATGGGTTCCTGCGGCAGCCCTGTGATCGATATTCCTTCGCCCCGCCTGCATGTGGACTACAGCAAGCTGAAGGGAGAGGCCATGCGTCCGCGCATTCTCAGTGAATCCGGGCGCAATACTCTTGCGTACATGCATGAACTGCTGGCGATCTCACCACCAGATATTCTGTCCATCGACTGGAACCGGGCGCTTGATTATTTCATGACGGGTCAGTCCGCAATGATCTACTGCTGGACCATGCGGGCTGCCCGTTTTGAGTATGACATCCATTCTGTTGTGAAACGCAAGGTGGTCTATCTTCCGCATCCCGCCGGCCCCGGTGGCCGGGGTGTATCTCCCATCGGTGGTTTTCTACTGATGGTTCCTGCATCGTTGCCACCCGCCCGCGCACACCTCGCTTTTGAAGCTATTTCATGGATGGCGTCGCCCGCTGCGATGAAAGAACATGTGAAAAACGGCTTTCCGGTGGCCCCGCGTTTCAGCGTGAGTGCGGACCCTGAAGCTGCAGCATCGACACCGATCGTCAGTTTTGTGGATCGTCTCGCCAAGCAGAACAAGATTCAGCATTGGCAAAGACCACCCGTGCCAGAATATCATTTCATTGAGCAGATTCTGGGAGAAGAAATTTTTGCAGCCCTCAACGGCGATTGTTCCGCCGAGGTGGCCCTGACACGCAGTCAAAACCGCGTCGATGTCGTCATGCGTGAGGCGGGATATTATTGAGGCTCAAGCAGCGACTGGCTTGCGCACAGTCGAATAGACCAACGCCGCAACAACGATAAGCGAACCCTGAAAAATATACTGGTATGTTTGTGAAAGACCAAGAAAAGTCACGGCGTTGAGGACGACGGTGAGCAACACGGCACCGAGAACAGTGCCGATGAAAGATCCCCGTCCGCCGGTCAGGCTGGTGCCACCAAGGACAACGGCCGTAATGCTGGCGAGTGTGTAGTTGATGCCTTGTCTTGGATCGCCCACACCAATCTGCGTCATCAGCATGATCGCCCCCAAAGCCGTCAATATTGAACAAAGAATATAGCCTGAGATGAAAGTGCGATCCGTGCGAATGCCCATGCGGCGGGCCGATTCTTCATCTGAACCCACGGCACGCAAGCGCCAGCCAATGCGGTGCTTGCGCAAGAGATATTCAAGTGCAAGGGCCGTGAGCGCCAGCGCAACAAAAGCCGCGGGCATCGGACCCCATTGCCAGTTGATCCAGTCCATGACAGGAAAACTGATATAGCCGTCAGGCGCATTGCGCAGCAGAAAGCTCATGCCTTGCAGGGCAATATAAATCGCAAGGGTGGCAGCGATCGGCGTGAAATTTGCGAACCTGATCAGGACGCCGTTGATTGTGCCGATGACAAAAGCGCCCAGAAACATTAAGACAAAGCCCGCGAGCATGACTGTCCCCGACTTGTCGTCGTTGATGAAAAAGGAGGCCACGACCACGAGGAATCCCGCCAGCGGTCCAACAGACAGATCTATGCCACCCATCAGCAGTGCCACAGTCTGGCCCAGTGCTATGAAGCCGAGCGCTGTCGACAACAAAAGAATGTTGTAGACGTTGAATACCGAAAGGAAATTATTGTTCTGGAAATTGACGTAAAGACCCAGCAAAACCGTAATGACCGCAAGGGCGACGGCGGGCGCATGGTCAGACTGCAGGAAATGGCGAAGGCCACTCATTGCCGTGTTGGCCGCCGCACCAAAAACGCCTTCACCTGCATGGGTTCCGGCACTCACGGCGGCAGCAACGATTTTTTCTTCCGTGACGTCTGCACCGGTCAGAGTCGCGACCGCCCGACCACGCGACATCACAATCACCTTGTCGCAGAGCCCTTCGAGCTCGGCAGCGTCTGACGAATTGACGATGACGGCTGTGCCCTGATCAGACACATCCCGCAGGATGCGATAGATTTCAGCGCGTGCGCCAACGTCAACACCTTGTGTCGGTTCATCGGCAACAATCAGGCGAGGCTCTGACAGCAGTGCCCGCGACATCACAATCTTCTGCTGGTTGCCCCCCGAGAGCGAGAGAATAGGCGCTTCGATGCTGGGCGCCTTTACCGCAAGAGAACCGAAAGTTCTGGTAACCAGTTCCAGTTCCTTCTTGCGGCTGACGAGACCATTCGATGCGAATTTTTCAAGGGCGCCAAAGGCTGCATTCTCACGCACGGTGAGGCCGCTGGCCAGACCCTCGGTGTGACGGTCGGACGGCATGTAAGCAGATTTTCCAAGGAGTTCGCGGACGCTGACGTCCCGTCCATTGAGCACTACCTTGCCCTCTGATGGCACCAGACCAGCAAGGGCACGCATGAGGTGGGATTGCCCATTTCCAGCCACACCGGCGATACCGATGATTTCGCCCTTTGGTACATCAAAAGAAATATCCCGGCAGCCGCGAGCACTGAAGCCTGATACAGAAAAACTGACGCTCTTGCCGGTGCCTACAGCTTTTCGTGGAAATGCAGAGCCCATGGCACGACCGACGATGAGTGCCAGGAGATCAGAATCGCTGATGGCGTCAACCAGCGCTGTGCCGCGCACGCGCCCGTCACGCAGCACCGTCACGCGATGGGCGATCTGGCGGATTTCAGCCAGGCGATGGGTGATGTAGATGACCGAGGTACCGGATTGCACCACATCGCGCACGCGGCTGAACAGCATGTCAGTTGCGTCCTGATCCAGCGATGCCGTCGGTTCATCAAGGATCAACAGCTTTGGTTTCAGTGCCAGTGCCTTGGCAAGTTCGAGCAAGTGCTTTTGCGCCACAGTCAAGGCCTCGGCCCGCAAGCGCAACGGCACATCAAGGCCCACGGCCGCAAGCATGTCTCTGGCCATATCCTGTTCTGGTTTTCCAGCAAAAACACTGTCAGGCAGGGCCACACGCAGATTTTCCAGGACAGAAAGATCTTCAAGAACGGCGGGATGCTGGAAAGAAATTGCAATGCCGAGTCTGGAAGAAAGTTCGGGCGACATTTCAGGGACGAGCTGGCCTTCAAACCAGATTTCACCCAAGGTTGGCGGCAATGTGCCGGAAATGATGTTCATCAGTGTCGATTTGCCGGCACCGTTTTCGCCGAGAATGGCGTGGACTTCACCGGGATAGAATTCAACTGACACCTCGCGCAATGCAAGGACACCGGAAAATGATTTCGAGATATTGGCGAGCTTGATGGTGGCGTTGGCTGCAACGCGCGATTCACCTACCACCTTGTTGTTGCTTTTTGCAGCCACGCGTGTCTGTCCGTCTTGATTGAAGTTGCCCCGGAAGTGAAGTCTTCCGGGGCAATGCTATAAGACTATGTCTAGTTTCCAACGGCCTTGGCCTGATCTTCGTCAGGGAGTTCCGAAGACAGGTAGATGGCACCGGGCAGGTCCTTGCGGCACTGAACGGCACTGGGTTGAGAGGTGACAGAGTTCTCAAATTCAGGTGCCACATAAACGTTTGACTCTGGAACCTTGCCGTCAGTTGCAAGAGCTACTGCCCATTGTACAGCTAGACGCACATTGTCGGTGCCAGTTGCCACGGTGAAGAGCTTGAAGTCCGGATTTGCCTCCTTGCTTTCAGTCCACAGACAGCCAAGCGAATTGCCGTCCGAGGTTGCAAGTGCGGGTATGGAACGCCCCGACTTCTGGAACAGTGGCAGTGCACCCACCAGTGATGGACCGAAATCTGACACGATAACGTCTATTTTGTCGTTCTTCGCAATCTCAGCAGTCAGCACTTGCTGGGTGAGGGCCGGATCCCAGTTTGTAACTGCGAAAGGATCAGGGTTCAGAAATTTGTATTCTGGACCAAGTACCTTCTTGAGGCCTTCAAGTTGCTCCAAGCCCTGGCTGTTGCCTGCGGGTCCACTGAGATAGAGCAGGTTTGCGCCTTTTGGAAACTGGCCCTTGATCCAGTTTCCCCAAGCAACACCATTGTCGATAAAGGTGGTGCCAACGAACTTCGCATAGTTCTCACCTTCCTTGCCGCCAACCACCACACGGTAGGGCACAATGATTTTCCCAGATTTGTGGACCTGGGTGATGGCTGGCAGTACGGCAGGACCGGCATCGCCAAAAACGACGAGTGCATCAACACCCTTGGCCGCAGTGGCTTTGATGTCCGAGATGGCTTTCTGGGTGTCGCCTTGCCCGTCAATGTATTCGTACTTGGTAATGCTTGGGCACAGGGACGCGGTCTGCGCGCCCGAGGCTGCTGTTACCTGACGCCAGCTGTTGCCACCATAGCCGTCCAGCAAGGCCAGTGTGGCCTGCTTGGGGCCGCACCAGGATGGGGTTTCGGCATTGGCAAGGGATGAGCTGCCAAGTGCCAGTATTGCCGTTGCTGCTGCAAGGACCAGTCTGGTTTTGATTGAAGTGTCGTTCATGTTTTTTCCTCCACTTTGTTTGTTTCAGTCGAAGTGCCTTGGTTTACCCGCCAGCGCAGCGAGTAAACACCGATGCCAAAACCCAAGGCCAAGGCCTGGATGATGGTTTGGGCCGAGTAGGGCACTCCGACTGCGAGTGCGAACTGGCTCAATTGGTTCAGGAAAAATGCAGCGATGACCGTAGAAACAGGAAAACCGCGCCCGCCCAGAAGCGACGTGCCACCAAGCACAACCACAGCAACCGACGGAAGCAGCAGCGGATCACCCTGAAAGGCTGTGGGTTCGCGGGTGATGCCTGCAATCAGGATTCCGGCCATGCAATAGAGCAGTTGTGCATAGACATAGGCCATGAACTGGTGACGCTGCACATGAAGTCCCGCAGCGCGGGCTGCAAGTGGATTGGCGCCCACTGCTTCAAAGCGGCGGCCGACAACGGTTTTCTTGAGCACGAAGGTGACAATGGCCAGCGCTGCGAGAGCAAAAAATACCGCGTTGGGGATGCCAACGACGTTGCCGCCGGCAATGGTGGCGAGACGTTCTGTGGTTATGCTCGGAACACCGCCTGACACTGCAAAGACTGCGCCATAGAGCAACGCATTGACCCCAATTGTTGCAATAATGGCGTTGAGGTTGAATATCGTGACAAGCAAGCCGTTTAACGCACCTGCTGCAAGAGCAAAGCATGCCGCGCTGAGCACGGCCGCCAGCAGCAGAGAGTCATTTTGCTGCGGATAGTGCGTAGCCTGTACAACGGCGAGCGACACAGCACCCGGCAGCGAAAGGTCAAAGCCACCCTGCTGGACCACCAGCAACTGGCCAAGTCCGACGATCGCGATGATTGCTGCGAAGGGCAAACTGCCGGAGAGTGCGATTGTGGAAACGCTGGACGGGGCAAAAACCAGACAGACCACCAGCAACAAAACTGTCGAGGCAACCATTGTCACGAAGCTGCGGGCCAGCGGCATTTGCTGGAACACACCCTGTGTCATGGTTGTCGTGTTATTCATCAGGGCAATACTTTGGCAGCGCGGAGCTTGTCAAAGGCATCCGTGAAGGAGCGCACCGAATTCTGATAGGAGGTGAAGCCCTTGTCACGACTCTTCGTCATGTCGGTGAAATTTTCGATGGTGCGACCAAGATCGGCGTCCGAATGCCACCACGAGGCGACTGCTGAAAGAGCGTTCTGCTGCAAGCCGTGCCGGGCAACGATCTTGTCCCACACAGCCCCCATACCCGCCATCTGCTTTTCAAGCGGTTGTGCATGGCCCGGATAGTCTGCAGCCGCAACACCCAAATGCTCGGCAAGCTTCGGCCACATCCAGTTCCAGCGGAATACTTCGCCGTTGACGATGTTGAAGGCCTCGTTGCGGGCGGGTGGCTTTGTGGCGGCCCATAGCAAATGCTTGGCGATAATGCGGCCATCGGTGATGTCAACACAGGCTTCATACTGCTGGGGCGAACCAGGGAACACGAAGGGGCTGCCCGTTTCCTTGCAGATTGCGGCATAGGCCCCAAGCGTTGCCGCCATGTTCATCTGGTTGCCAACCGCATAGCCGATCAGCGTGTGCGGGCGATGCACAGACCAGGTGAAGCCTTGCTTTTCTGCGGCTGAATAAAGTTCATCTTCCTGATCATAATAGAAGTTCTGATAGGGCAGCCGCGGTTGTTCTTCACGGAAAGGGGTAATCATTCTGGATTTCGCATATGCTTCGAAGGGGCCCATGTAGTGCTTGAGCCCTGTGACCAAGGCTGCATGCCTGATGTTTTTGCCCTCCATGGCGGCGAGCAGATTTCGCACCATGCCTGCGTTGACGCGGCAGTTTTCAGCTTCGGTGGCCTGACGCAGCCATGTGGTGATAAACACATCCGTGGGCTTCACGCGCTTCAAGGCAGCTTTCGTCGCGTCCTCGTCTGTTAAATCAACGGCGATGTGTTTCACACCGTTGGGAAGATCATGCTTGTGGCGTGAAATGCCGGTGACGGACCAGCCCTTGGCTGCCATGAGATGTTCCGCCAGATGGCGGCCAATGATCCCGGAAACACCGGCGATGAGCGCATGGCGTTCCATCAATTCAGTCCCTTCATGGAAAGTGTCACCTTGATGCAGGCCTGTGCATCTTTGCCAAGCTCAAAAGCTTTGGCCGCATCGGTCAGTTCGAAGTGATGGGTTTGGATAGGAGAGAGATCGATGCCCGTGCGTTCCAGGAATTTGATGGCAGCAGGCCACACGCCGGGCGAACCAATGCAGCCACGCACAGTCAGATTTTTGAGTTGAAGCAGACCGAGTTTCGATGTGATATCGCGACCAATGTTGAGACCCACCATGGAAACGCGGCCATTCTCCTGGGCATACTCAAATACATTGGCAACAGAGGCATCATGGCCTGATGCTTCGACCACAAGTTCGGCACCTTTGCCGCCCGTCAGTTCCTTGATGCGTTCGACGGGGTTATCGTTGGCATCCACCACGTCAGCGGCACCCAGTTGCAACGCGATGTTCCGGCGCTTGGCGATGGGATCAACCACAATCACGCGGGCTCCCATGCCGATGGCAGCCGCCGCTGTGACAAGACCAATGGTGCCACCACCAGATACGACAACGGTTTCAGAGGCATTGGTGCCACCTGAACGCAGTACGGCATAAAAACCACAGGTGAAAGGCTCGATCAACGCGCCGCGGTTGTCATCCACACTGTCTGGCAACTTGTGCAGCCAGTCGGGATTGACATTGAAAAATTCGCGGTCAGCGCCATTCATCGAGAATCCGAAATGATGCTGGCGTTCAGGTGTTCTGACAACACATTCACCAACGACACGGTCGCCCTTCTTGAAGTTTTTGACGGACTTGCCGACTTCAACAATTTCTCCGCACCACTCATGGCCCGGTGTTACGGGGTAGGAAATTGGAATGATGTAGCGGCCTGCAAGCAGCTCATAGTCGGAATGACAAATGCCAACGGTGCGCGACTTGATCAACACTTCCGTTTCGTTGATCTCAGGAATCGGTTGATCCAAAATTTTGGGATTGTCAGGCGTTTCAAACACGAGCGCTTTCATCATGCGGCCTCCGCAAGTGTCACCACAGCACCATCCTGCGCTGCAGATTGAATAATGGCTTCGAGAATGGAAATATTGTTGATGAGTTGCTCGCCTGTGATGGGGTAGGGGATTTTCCCGCGCACAGCACGGGCAAAGGCCACGAGGTTGTCTTTCACAGGTTCAGCGGGTGGAACTTCGATGGTTGAAATGGGGGACCCGGTTGTAGCTGACGTCACCACCCAGCCTGCAGGCGATTCCACATGAGCCTTGTCTCGAATGTCAATCCAGCCCCTTGTGCCGAACACGGCAAAGCGGGAGATGAAAGGTGTAGCAAGGGTGGCTGAGACATAGGCGGTGCCCCCGTTCTTGAACCTGATGTGAGCACTCATGGTGTCACCCTGCGGAATGCCTGATGCAAGTTTTTCACAGGAAACACGCACATCTCGTGCCGCACCCAACAGCAGCGTCGACAAGTCGGTGAGATGGATGCCGGTGGCTGTCATACCGCCCACCGGGGCTTCAGCGGGATTGAGCCGCCAGTTGTCTGCGGCAAGTGTCACAAACTTGTCATGGCTGAAATTGGCTTCCACTTGCAGCAATCGGCCGAGTGCACCGCTTTGGGCTTTCGCGATCATGTCAGCGACAGGCGGTTCCCAGCGCCGTTCATGACCCATGCCAAGGACAAGATTTTTGGCAGCACAAGCCAGCACTGCTTTTTCCGCACCCACTCTCGTGAGGGCCAAGGGTTTCTCGCAGAAAATATGTTTGCCTGCTGCAACCGAGTCTTCGATTTGTTGCGCATGCAGCGAATGTGGTGTGGCGAGGATGACCGCTTCCACGCCGGATTGGGCGAGTGCACCCTTGTGATCAGCATAAACTTTGAAGCCATAGTCTTTGGCAAAGTCAGCACCTGACGCGTGGGGATCCGCTGCGCAAACGATTTCAATGTCCTGTTTTGCGCTTTGCAAAACAGCTGTCATCTTCTTGCCCCACCAACCCAGGCCAATCATTGCAATTTTGACTGGAGAGTTTGGCATTACACGGTCACCAGAATTTTCATGTGGTTGACGGACCGGTCGAGCAACGCATCAAAGCCCTGCTTCACCACGTTGTCCGCGTTGATGTTGGCCGTGACGATTTTTTCGATAGGGAAGCTGCCCGATTCCACCATGCGAATGATGCGTGGCCAGCATTGGACCGGGTAACACCAGGTCGCTTCGATGGAGATATCTTTCAGCGCCCACGTCATGGGATCAACGCTTGCGGGTTTCATATGTAAACCGGTTTGCACCACTTTGCCTTGGTTGCGCACGGCGTTCACACAGGTGTTCAAGCTCGCTTCAAGCCCCACGCATTCAATAGCGACATCAACGCCAACACCTTCTTCGGTCATATCTTTGATGGTCTGCACGACATTCTGCGTCATCGGATCCATGACAATGGCAGTTGGCACCAAATCCTGAGCCATTTTGCGACGAAAGGCATTGGGTTCCGACACAAAAATCTGGCCTGCACCCGCGGCTTTCACAGCCAGCAAGGTGAGAGCACCGATCGGACCAACACCGGAGACCAAAACTGTTGAGCCTGATTGGACACCTCCTCGATCAGCTGCATAAACTGCAACAGCAGCAGGTTCGATCATCGCGGCTTGAATATCAGAAACGTCTTTTGGAACGACGGCCAAGTTATAGTCATTCACAACCGCCAGTTCGCCCATGCCGCCCCAGGCCCATGAGAGACCAACGCAGCCCATGCTTGGGCTGAGATGATAAAGCCCGCGACGGCCATAATAATCATCGCGTGGAGAAATCAGGGGCTGGATCGAGACACGATCACCAACTTTCACATTTGAAACCGCAGAGCCTGTATCGGCAACAATGGCGCTGAATTCGTGGCCCAGAATTTGTGGATTGGTCACACCTGTATAGACGTGTGGTGTCACAGGCGTCACAATTGGTCCGGCGATGTATTCATGCAAATCCGTGCCACAAATGCCGGTGACCAAAGGTTTGATCAGCACTTCGTTGGCACCGAGAATTTTGATAGGTGGTGGAACATCCTCCACACGAATGTCCTTGGCCGCATGAAATCGCACTGCTTTCATGATCACACTTCCTCTTTCACAGAAGCACCATGCCGCCATCAATCATGACGGTTTGACCTGTCATGTAGTCTGACGCCGTTGATGCTAGAAATGTCGTAACACCTGTAATGTCTTCAGGCTTCGAAAAGCGGCCCAGCAAAATGGACTGGCTGAATTCATTGATGGCCTGATCCGGTTTCTGTGTCAGCCCCAGTTCCATGAATTCACGGTCAAGCTGTTCCCACAATTCCGTGCGAACCACGCCTGGCGCAAAGGCATTCACGGTAATCCGGTCAGCCGCCAGTGCACGGGCGGCAGCCTGTGTAAGGGCTGCTACTGCAAACTTCGAGGCGCAATAATGCGCAAACAGTGGATAGCCTTGTTTGGCGGCAATGGACGCGGTGTTGATGATCTTGCCGCCTGTGCCTTGCGCTTTCATTTGACGCGCGGCTTCCTGGGTGCCAATGAGCACACCGAGCGCGTTCACATCCATGATGCGGTGCCAGTCCGCTTCGGTCACATCCATGAAGTTGCAAGTCTGGCTGATGCCTGCGTTATTGAATATGACATCCAGCTTGCCAAAGGCGGTCACAGCGGCGGCAATCATCGCTTTGGTGCTGTCGCGGTTGGCAACATCGACTGTCACGGCAATTGCAGCAGCACCGATAGACTGTGCCACCGACCGGGCGGATTCTTCGTTCAGGTCAGCAACACAAACCCTAGCCCCATTGCGGGCGAGGTCGCGCGCAATTTCAGCACCAATGCCACGGCCAGCACCAGTCACAATTGCAGATTTGCCTTCCACGCTTCCAGACACGTCCCATTTCCTCGCGGGCCTTTTTTGAGCTGCGGCCCTTGTTTGTGAAATCATCCTAACCAAACGATGCGCTGCGAAATCATCGAAAATTATCATTTTGATAATTTTTCATGATTTGGTCCGTCACAGATTTGGCAGAGTAGGGATAAGGCGAAAAATGCCATGGGAGAAACAGATGCAAATCGGCAATGGCCCGTGACGCGAGATGGCGACACAAACTTCCAAAGTAAATGATGACATTGGCCCAGAGACACGGCTGGAGCTTTATCGCCTGCAAGTCGAGATACGTGACTGTGAAAAGCGCGCCCATGACCTCTTCCTGCAAAACCTGATCAAAGGCACCAGTCATTTGTCGCTCGGCCAGGAAGCAATTGCTGCGGGATTTGGTGTGGCTATGAAAAAAGGCGACAAGTCGTTTTGCACCTATCGTGGCCATGCCCATACACTGGCGCGTGGTGTTCCCATGGAAGGCATGTTGGGTGAGTTGATGCTGCGCGATATCGGCCTGATGCGTGGCAAGGGTGGGTCCATGCATCTCACGTCGGTTGAGCATGGCGTGATGGGATCATACGCCATCATCGGCGCGCATTTGCCCATTGCTTGTGGTTCGGCTTGGCGCGCGCAATATCTCGGTGAAAAGGATGTATCGGTATGTTTCTTTGGCGACGGCACCACCAATATAGGTGCCTTCCATGAAGCCCTGAATTTTGCGGTGGTCTGGAAATTGCCGGTTGTCTTTGTGTGCGAGAACAATCTTTACATGGAGTACACACCAATTCACGAAGTGACGGCGGTGCACAACCCGGCGGGTGACCGCGCATCGGCCTACGGCCTTCCGAAGATTGTCAT
This sequence comes from Hyphomicrobiales bacterium, assembly GCA_031398425.1. Lineage (GTDB taxonomy): Bacteria > Pseudomonadota > Alphaproteobacteria > Rhizobiales > Aestuariivirgaceae > Aestuariivirga. The sequence goes on from JANNNG010000124.1 coordinate 32,140, forward strand.
CGATGGCAATGATGCCGATGTCGTTTATCGCACGGCAACAGAAGCCATTGAAAAAGCCCGCAGTGGCGAAGGCCCTTCGTTGATCGAATGTCTGACCTATCGCCACTCCGGCCATTCCCGCGCAGACCCAGGCAAGTATCGCCCCCCCGGCGAACTGTAAAAGTGGAAAGAGCGTGATCCCCTGATCATTTATAAGCAGCGACTAGCTGAGTTCGGCATTTCCGAAAGCGAAGCCCGCGCCATTGAAACGACAAGCATTCGCAAAGTGGAAGAAGCAACTGAACGCTGCAAGGCTTCTCCATCCGCACCAATCGAATTGTTGACGGCTGATGTTTACGCTGACGGAGGCTGGGCATGGCGGAACTGAGCTATCGCGACGCCGTGATCCGCGGCATTGCCCAGGAAATGCAGCGCGACAATAACGTTGTATTTCTCGGCGAAGATGTGGCCAAAGCAGGCGGTGTGTTCAAGGCCACCGTTGGATTGTATGAACAATTCGGTCCCTTGCGCGTGCGGGATACGCCAATCTCAGAGCAAGCCATATTAGGGGCAGCGATGGGTGCGGCCATGACAGGTCTTCGCCCAATTGCTGAAATTATGTTCTCAGACTTCATTGCTGTGTGTTTCGATTACATCGCCAATGAAATGCCGAAAATTGCTTACATGACCAACGGCCAAATTCAGTGTCCGCTGGTCATCCGCACTGGCAATGGCGCAGGTGTGCGCTTCGGCGCACAGCATTCGCAATCGGTTGAAAACTGGACGATGATGATTCCGGGTTTGAAGGTTGTGGCGCCTTCATCGCCTGTTGATGTCGTCGGGTTGATGGCTGCCGCTGTGCGAGACAACAACCCTGTCATATTCCATGAGCACAAGGCACTCTACGCCACCAAGGGCGAAGTGCCAGATGGTGAAATTGTGGACTCACTTGGCACGGCAAAGATCTTGCGCCCCGGCAATGACTGCACCATTTTGGCGCTGGCCATGATGGTGCACCGTTCCATGGACGCCGCTGAAATTTTGGCACGCGATCACGGCATCGATGCAGAAGTGATTGATGTGCGATCCCTGGTGCCGCTCGATATGAAGACCATGTTGGCCTCCATTGCCAAAACCGGACGGCTGTTCACAGTTGAAGAAAACCCAAGGCTTCTTGGTTGGGGAGCAGAGATTGCTTCGATTGTGGCTGACGAAGCGTTCTGGGATTTGAATGGACCGATTGTGCGCATCACCACGCCGCACATCCCCTTGCCGGCGGCTGACCACTTGGAAGACTTGGCGCTTCCCAATGTGGCACGCATTGTTGAAAAAATCGTGCGTGTGATGAACGGTTGATGCCCATGGCCAACACCATCATCATGCCGCAGTTGGGCGAAACAGTTGCCGAAGGCAAAATCCTGAACTGGTTCAAAACGGTGGGAGATGATATCAAAATCGGTGATCGGCTGTTTGAAGTGGAGACAGACAAGGTTACGATTGAAGTCGAAGCTGTGGTTTCCGGCAAACTGACTGAAATCAAAACAGGCAATGGTGTGGTGGCCAAGGCCGGGGCTGTCGTTGCACTTGTTGGTGGCGAGGCTGCTACAACTGTTTTGGCAAAGCAACCAAAGCCGCAAACAATGGATGCCTTCGAAGAGGTAAAAACCCCTCTTGCAAATTATGGTAAAGCTATAACGCCAGAAGGCTTGCGCATCACGCCGCTGGCCCGACGCTTGTTGTCCGAGGGTCAAGCCGATCTGGCCGCGTTGGCGCAATTTGCTACAGCAAAAGCCTTGGTGAAAATTGAAGAAAAGGATGTGAGAGCGTTCCTATCCTTAACGCCGACCACAAAGCCACCAGTATCGTCGCCAAGCGTGAGCGCAGGAAATGTCGTCACGCTCAACACCATTCGTTTAAAAACGGCTGAGCGTTTGACAGAAAATTGGCGCACCATTCCACACGTCTTCCAAGCCATTGATGTGGATTTTACCGAAATTGCACTGGTGCGTGCGCGCCATAAAGAACGCTTCAAGATCGAAACTGGAAGCTCCCTCACCTATCTGCCTTTCATTGCGCGTGCGGTATGCATCGCGCTTCAAGCCTTTCCGCAGATCAACGCCCGCTTTGGAAACAATGGGCTGACGGTGCTGAAGGACATCAATCTCGGCATTGCCGTTGATCTCAATCACAATGGCCTTGTGGTGCCAGTGGTGCATGCAGTGCAGGACTTCACCTTGCAGGGCCTCGCCAAGGCGATTGAACGGCAAATTGACAAGGCCCGTGCTGGCAAAATGACAGCAACTGACATGACGGGTGGCACCTATTCGATAACCAACAACGGCGCCTTTGGAACGAGCTTCACAACGCCGATCATCAATGCACCTCAGGTCGCCATTCTTTCGACCGATGCCATTCGCAAGAGGCCTGCCGTTGTCGCCACTGAACTTGGCGATGCCATCCTGCCACGATTGATTGGCACGATCGGGCAAAGTTTTGATCATCGCGCTTTTGATGGTGCCTACGCCGCGGCATTTTTGTCAAAACTCAAAGAAACTCTCGAAACCAAAAAATGGGCCGGAGAGCTGGGAGAGCAAACATGAAGTACAATAGCCCTTATGCAACCGCGTCATGGGGCCAGATGGCCAAAGATTGGGAAGAAGGAATTGACTATAGCCGCCTATCGAAGGAGCGTCTCGCCAAGGCGCAAACTGCGGTTCGCAATGCGGGCCTCGGCGGTGTGCTGTGTTTCAACTTCGACAACATCCGATATGTGACGGCAACCCATATCGGTGAATGGGCGCGCGACAAGTTCTTCCGTTATGCGCTTTGCCCTGCTGAAGGCAGCCCCTTTCTGTGGGATCCTGCCCCGCCGGCAAAACGCATCGCATCGCCCTGGATCAAGGACAACGTGGCAGCTCCTCTGACGACGATGCAGGGCGCCTTTCCTCCAAGCCTTGGCATTCAACTTGCTTTTGCGAAGCAGATTAAGAAAGCCCTGGTCCATTATGGCATCGCCAACCAGCCCTTGGGGATAGACTTGATGGAGCTTGGCATGCTGCGCGCGCTGGAAGCGGAAGGCATTGAGGTGGTAGATGGTCAACAGGCCATGCTGGACGCGCGCGAGGTGAAAACAGGCGACGAAATCGAGCTTCTCAAAATGGCTGCCGGCATGGTGGACGCAACCTATGTTGACATTGCCCGCGCCATCCGCCCCGGAACCAAGGAAAATGAGCTGGTAGCGATTGCCAATGATCGCTTGTTTCGCATGGGCTCAGAGCGTGTAGAGTGCGTGAACTCTGTCTCCGGACGCCGTGGCCGTCCACATTCCCACACGTTCTCGGACCGCATGATCCAGCCCGGCGACATGATTTTCCTCGATATCATGCACAGCTTCAATGGCTATCGCACGTGCTACTATCGCACCTTCATTTGTGGCCAACCCAACAACAACCAGATTGATGCCTATGAAACGGCGTCCAAATGGTTGAGCGCGTCAATGGACATGATCAGGCCCGGTGTCACACCTGATGAAGTAGCCGCTGTGTGGCCCGATGCCCATGAGTTTGGCTACAAGGACGAAGAGGAAGCCTTCCTTCTGCAATATGGCCATGGCGTGGGCATGTCGTTGTGGGAGCGCCCGATTTTCTCCAAGCGCTTCAAGGGTCAAACCCGTCCCTTGAAGGAAGGCATGGTCTTTGCCCTTGAAACCTGGAAAGGTTCCAACGACGGCTCGGGTGCGGCACGCATCGAAGAAGAAGTTGTTGTCACCAAGGATGGTTGTGAGATCATCACTAATTATCCATCGGATCATCTCATCTCCTGTGGACTTCCGGGTTGTGAGGTCGTGGGATAACTTCTCGCTCATGTCACCGAAACTCAACCATGCGACCCGCATTCCCGTCACCCTTGTCACGGGCTTTTTGGGCAGCGGCAAAACCACGTTGATCAATGCGGGGCTGAAATCGCCGGATCTCGCCAGGACGGTTGTGGTGGTCAATGAATTTGGCGAAGT
>JANNNG010000139.1:0-5833 GCA_031398425.1 Hyphomicrobiales bacterium
ATTGCGAAACGTCCCGAGCTGGAAGGCGCACATGCTGACGGGCAATCGCAAGGGAGAGTGGAGTCTGTTCGTCACAAAGAATTGGCGCATCACGTTTCGTATCGACAGGCAAGAGATCGAGATTATTGATCTCAACTTTGAGGACTATCATTAGGAGAATGTCATGACTGGTGAATTGGGTATCAGACTGAAAAATCCGCCTCATGTCGGAGGCTTCATCCGCCATGAGATTGTGGAAGCCATTCCCCTGTCGGTTACCGACGCGGCAAAAGCGCTGGGTGTAACGCGGCCCGCCCTTTCGGCTCTGCTGAATGAACACGTTGACCTCTCACCGGAAATGGCACTCCGCATCGAAAAGGCCTTCGGTGTGTCCATGGACACGCTGATGCGCATGCAAAACAGCTACGTCATCGCCCGTGTGCGGAAGACGGAAAAGCAGATCAAGGTGAAGGCGTTTGTGGCCAGCGCAAAGGTAGCTTGAGAGGGGAATTAACTGTAGTTGCAGTGGAGTGCCGCGATGCAAAATGGAAGTGTCCCCTTTATTTTCTATGCACTCCGCATCGGCAACGTCATCGAACCCCACGAACACCACCGCTTCCCTGGCTTCGTGAAAGACCCCATGAGCCGCAAGCGCAACGCCTGGACCTATATCGACGTCCGCGACCTCGGCGAAATCGTGCATCTCTGCGTGGAGAAAGACGGGCTGGGCTTCCAGGTGTTCAACGCTGTCAACGACACCGTCACAGCCGACATGCCGACGGAGAAATTCCTGGCGAAATATGCACCAAACACACCAATGACACGCAAGATGGGAGAGTTTGAAGGCCCACTGTCAAACCGGAAGATCAGGCAAGTGCTGGGGTTCAAGGAGCAGCATGATTGGCGAAAGTATGTTTAAGCCGTAGCGACAGCGTGCACGTGTTTTCTGATCGCCTCGTCACTTTGCTTTTCAGCCATTGCAATGTCGTACTGCCCCCACAAGTCGATCCAGAATTGCGGGCTATTGCCGAAATAACGACCCAGACGCAAAGCTGTGTCTGCAATGATTGACCAACGGCAGTTCAGAATATCTGTGATACGGTCTGAAGGCACGTCAAACAGGATGGCGGGGCGATTGCCGCTCAAGTCCCGCGCGACCATTTCGCGCCGTAACAGTCTTCTGCCGTAAATTGCTAGTGTTATGTATTGACCCTACTCAACTATCTTGGAAACCAGCCTTTAAACAATTCACCAATTGGCCTAAGCCAAGTAAATACAGATGGAAACATATAAGCAAGAGTCACAAGAGGTCCACCAACAAAAATCCACTTCACAAGTCGTTGTCCGGCCAACTCGGCCTGCACGGGCACCTCTTGCTTCATGCCATTTGCGAAGGGCTTACCAACTGAATGCAAAGCTATTTGCGCAACTGATCGTAAAACGTTGCTAATACTTTCGGCAACATCTGCCAAAAGCAGTTCCGAATTATCCTCTGCTTTCTTGTTGTCCGCCGCCCATAGGTCCAAACGTTGCGAAAGTCGACTGATCAGGCCATGTAGACGCTGCGATACATCAGGAACAATAAGCTCAAGTGAATCTCGAAATTCGTGTACCAAACTGTTCGCCTCCTCAACTATCTTGAGGAAATCAGGCTGAGTGACTGCTCTAGGTGGGTTGCCAATAAAACTGCGCCATGCGGGAAACCTTTTCAGAAGCTCATCGAACTGCATTAGTGTAGAATGAAATCGTGCAGCGGAAAGACTATCCCATTCCGAATTCACCGTCGCGGCGTATGAAGCGATGGTTTTTTGGTTGCGACCACTTTGAAACAGTTCGGCCTGATCATCAATTATCTTTGCTGCGCTTGCTGCAGCAGCTGAGCAGAAGTTTGAGAAATTTCTGTCTGCATTTTTCGACTCTGAAAGCTCAGCAAGCTCAACTAGGGCCTTTGCTATATCTTGGACTGCTGATTTCAATATCTGACTGCTGATATCTGTTTCAGGCGCAATATTTTTTAGCTGGACAACACCATTATGCACTACTGTCTGAACTGTTGCTGGTCGAGATGTAAAATCTTGCGAATCTGAAATATTTTGCCTCGCCTCACTAACCCAATCAACAATTTCTGCATTAACTGCCGCAGTATCACGGTCCCAAAAATCCTTGCGCCCATCTCCTAGCGCAATACGCCTTTCTAACGCTTGTGCAATTCCGTCAGGCAAATTAAAAGGCTTCTGACCAAGAACAATGCAATCGTACCATTCTTTCCAGATATAAAAATTTTGATGTTTAAGCTTTTCTTGAAGGAGATCATTCCAGAATTGTACATTATGACGCTCCCACCATGCTGGTCGGTTCGCAAAGAGTTGCATGGCGGCTAGTTGGCGCGGTCTAAAAAATCCGTCTAAAAAACGGGCGTCATTTTGTACAGATCTCCAGACAGAGGCACCTGCATTGAAAGAAGCAGCTGCCGCTGTTCTGATTGCCAAATCAATTGCGCCACTACTATGCGCAAACCCAACATCACTGACAGAAGCAAAAACTGCACTAATTGCAGCTGCTGGGCAAGATATTCGATTCAGATGTCTTTTCGGCTGACTTTCACTGAGAGCATTTTTTGAATGCCTCGCTGGTTCCATTAATGTTGATTGCAAGTTCCTACTTGCGGCGCTGCAAATTACATTTGCGCGAAATATATTGAGTAAGATTCGAAGTTCTTTGGTTCCAAAACTTCCACTTTTTGGAAGTGATAGAGGAATGACGCGATGTGCAGCTCTACTTGCCATAACTATTGCTGCGTGCAGATTGATGTCCGCTGGTAGACTTGAGAGCCAAGTTGAAATGTTATTCCTATCCTCTAGGCTGTATGATTTTTGCAGGTCCATTGAGTTCGCACTATGGATTGGATTTGCGCTATCGACAAGTGCGGCTCGCCAACTACATTGTCAATTAGGAAACTGACAAAGTTTGGAGACATCTTCAAATCTAGGAAACTTATGAAAACAGTTGTCGCTTTCCCGCTCTTCAAGCGCTCAGCTCATGGCTAGCTGGATCCCGGCTTTCGCCGGGATGACGGGGTGGGTGTGCGCAGAAGTTTTCTAGCTTGGGCGTTGCGGGGCCGTTTTTGGGTTGCTTCAACTTCAGTTAAAATTACACAACCGTCATTCCAAACGCCCGTTTTTGCGGGCGATATGGAACTCCGCTTTGGCAGATATCGATTTGTTCGTTGAAAGAAAGCGGGGTTCCAGCTCGCGCTGCGCAAGGGCTCCGCTTGGCTGGAATGACGGGGGAGGGGGTTCCAATTGTTCGGTCTAAACCCCCGCTAGCAACTCATACGACTTCAGTCTCGCCGCGTGATCATACACCGCTGTGGCGACCATCAGTTCGTCGGCTCCGGTTTCTTTCATAAAATCACCAAGCTGAATGCGCAGTGATTTTGGCGAGCCTACGAAAGAACACGCCAGCATGCGTTGGGCCTGGATTTTTTCGGGGCCGGACCAGTAGGTTTCGATGTTGTCGATAGGGGGCTTCATGTAGCCGCGTACACCTCTTGCCATGTCAGCGAAGCGCATTTGCAGGGAGGTGTAGAGGTGTTGGGCTTCGGCATCGGTGTCGGCGGCGATGATGTTGACGCCGGCCATTGCGTGCGGTTTTTGGAGTTGTGCCGAGGGTTTGAATGTTGTGCGGTAGATGTCGAGGGCTTGCATCAGGTGGTCGGGGGCGAAGTGGGAGGCGAAGGCGAAGGGCAGGCCCAATATTGCAGCGAGTTGTGCGCCGAACAGGCTTGAGCCCAAAATCCACAGGGGCACGTTGGTGTTGGTGCCGGGCACGGCCTGAATGGTTTGGCCAGGTTGCAGCGGCCCGAGCAGAGCCTTCAGTTCCAGCACATCCTGCGGGAAATGGTCGGACGCTGCGGCGTCAACGCGCAGGGCCTGCATGGTCTGGCGGTCGGTGCCGGGAGCGCGACCCAGGCCTAAATCAATGCGGCCTGGATAGAGCGACTCCAACGTGCCGAATTGTTCCGCGATGAGCATGGGCGAATGATTGGGCAACATGATGCCGCCCGCACCAACGCGAATGGTTTTGGTGTTGGCGGCTATGAAACCGATGACCACTGACGTCGCCGCACTGGCAATGCCCACCATGTTGTGATGCTCGGCCACCCAATAGCGCCTGTAGCCCAGCCGTTCCGCATGTTGGGCGAGATCGCGCGCGTTTTGTAGGGCGAGAGCAGGGGTTGAATTTTCAGATACGGGGGCGAGATCGAGAATGGCGAGGGGCAGCATCAGCAACATATAGGAGCGATGCCTAGGAAAAAGAATGATGGGTTCACGCTTGAGGCTTTGCAACAAGTCTTTGCTGCACTACGTTTCGGAAAAAGGAATTCGCGCACCATGATCCGTCACACCGTTGTCTTCACACTCAAACATCCTGCTGGCTCTGCTGCGGAAAAAGACTTTCTCGAGGCTGCGGATGTGCTTGCAGACATCCCGGGCGTGCAGAAATTCGAGAAACTGAAGCAGATTAGCGGCAAGAATGATTTTGCCTTTGGCTTTTCCATGGAGTTTGCGGACGAGGCGGCTTACGCCATCTACAATGACCACCCCTGGCATGTGGCTTTTGTTCGGGATCGTTGGGTGCCCGAGGTCACGCGTTTCCTGGAAATCGATTACGTGCCGCTGTGAAACTGGCAGCCATCACTTATGTTGTGCGCGACTATGATGAAGCAATCCGCTGGTTTGTGGATGTGCTGGAATTTGTATTGCAGGAAGACACCAAGCTGAGTGAGACCAAGCGCTGGGTGCGGGTTGCGACTCCAGGCGGAGAGACTTCGTTGCTTCTGGCCAAAGCAGAGGGCGCGAATCGAGTAGCCGGTGGCCGGGTTGCTTTTTTTCTGCATGTGAATGATTTTGAGGTGATTTATCAGCGGCTGCTCGCGCGGGGCGTGCATTTTCGTGAGCCTCCGCGCCACGAAGCCTATGGGACGGTGGCGGTATTTGATGATCTTTATGGCAATGGATGGGATTTGATCGGTCCGTTCAGGGATCGTTAAGCAAGCGGAAACCATAAATACAATAGCCTTGTGTAATGAAGGGGCAATAATGGCGACTGCAGCACAACATATTGATCTGTCTCAACCGGTTCGGCGAACCTTTGGAGAGATGATTGTGGACCCGGTCCGGCGGACATTTGATGAGATGATTGCCGACTTGCAGGCGGGTCACAAAACCCCGGCAAAGCCAGAGTCACATCTTCAGACCGTTCCCGTGGTGGAGCGGATGCAGCCTCCTGCCGTTCAACTGCCGCTTGCCGTCATGGAAAAAGCTGCTGATTTTCACCGCCGCCAGCACCTGCTGTTGACTCATGTGAATCGCACGCAACCTTCAGGCTGCCACGTACTGGCCTGGAGCATTCTGCCCAAACAGCTGTTTGACACTGACCTTGGCCGGTTTCTCATGATTGCCTACGATTTCTATGCCTGCGGACCGGAAAACACGTTGTTGTTGCCGGCCACCGCCCAAGGGTCGCAGCATCTCTCGTTGCCACGCCACCCCCTTGTCACAGTGCACGCTCATCTTTCCGATGCCTCACTGAGGGTCGAACATTTGCGCCAAGCTGTCATTGCAGATCACCAGCGCACCTTGCATGCCCTGCAAACGGGCGACGTGTCGCAGCTCTATAAAAGCAGCGAAAGGCAGACAGTCTACAGGGAAAAACTCTCCAATATCGCCTGCGACATTGTCGAGACGGCATTTGGTGCAGAGATTTGGGATGCTCACGAAACCAGGTTTCGCAAGCTGATCCAGTCCCTCTGAGGAGCGCTCAGGCGGCGATGTGGGTTTCGCTTTGCAAC
>JANNNG010000232.1:0-8367 GCA_031398425.1 Hyphomicrobiales bacterium
ACAACGTCCTGAATTTTTACGGCACAGCCGAACAGGTGCAAGCTCTGTGTGGGCGGCAAGTTTACATTCTTCATGCCGATGGTCGCAGCGTGGTGCTCGTCAACACCAACGACCCTTCCGATTTCGCCAGCGTGACATCCACTCTGCCAAAATTCTGGCCGCTGACTTTTGATCGTGCACCCCACCCCTTCACCCGCACTGATTTCGATGAGGCAGAACCCGCCACGATCGTGTTTGGAAATCTCGTGGAAGCATCGCAAGGCAAGACTGAACGTCAGGCCGTACTTGGCAATGGTGACAACCGCCAAGTCTGGCAGACGTTTCCACTTCCGAAGGCACCGCTCACGTACTTCCTCGACAGTGATGCCGTGCCGCCACATGCGCCTGAACTTGAAGTGCAGGTTGCAGGACGGATATGGAGCAGGGTGGACAGTTTCTTCAATCGCAGTCCACAGGACACAGTCTACATCGTGCGAGAAGATGCCGAGGGTCGCAGCTTCATTCAGTTTGGTGATGGACAGACTGGTGCGCGTCTGCCCTCCGGACTAAAGAATGTCGTTGCCATATACCGCAGTGGAAGCGGTGCACGCGGCGCTCTCAAGCCCGGCAGCACACCCAGCACACCGGAGCGGCCGCCGGGTTTTGACAAGGTGTCGCTTGCCGGCATCGTGTCAGGTGGCAGCGATCCTGAACCGGGTGAAAAGGCACGCGAGGCAGCGCCAGGAAAAGTGCAGAGTCTCGGTCGCCTGATCAGCATCAGGGATTATGAAACTGAGCTGCTCTCCATTCCGGGTGTAGTGACTGCAGCGGCGGCCTGGGACAATCACGCAGGCGTGCCTGCACTCCTGCTGCGTGTGCTGCTGGAGTTTGGTCGGGAAGCAGAGTTTGCGGATATTCGTGCCAGCATCTCCCATGCCCAGCGCTGTCGAGGGCCTGACCGCTTTTCGCTTGTGGTGCTGCAGGCCTTGCCGCGCTTTGCATTCCTGGACCTTGACTATGCGCGTGATCCCACGTTTGCGCAGGCGGATGTTGAGACAGCAATACGTGCGGATCTTGGTCTTCATGCTGAGACCAACAACGAGCGCACAGGCGTTTTTGGTTTGCTCGCGCGGCGATTGGGCGAGCCTGAATATGCCAGCCGCATCGAAGGCCGGGTGCAGAATATGCCAGGTGTTCTTTGGTGCCGGATCACGGGCCTCGGGCTGTTTGCAGCGGCGGCTACCAATCCTGCATCACTGTTAACACCTGCGTCGCCTCGGCCCATAGCAGCTGTGCTGGCGTGCAGTCCGCTTGAGCTTCTGCAACTGGCGGCAGCCCATGTCACACTCAAATCCGTTGACGAAGCTTCCGCAGGAGAATGCACATGACGACGCCCCGCGTGTCCTTGTTCGAGCGCCTGCCGGAGGTCTATCGGACCTACGATGCTGAACAAACACCGGCAGATCAGTTGCGTGCGTTCCTCGGTGCCATCGAAAAGCCCTTCAGTGCCTTGCATGAAAATATCGCGCAGCTCTACGACGACCTTTTCATTGAAACCTGTGATGATTGGGTCATTCCCTATATCGCTGATCTTCTGGGTACGTCGCATCTCAGTGGCGAGCCTCGCACGCTGCGTGCGGATGTGGCTGATACCATTGCGTTGCGTCGCCGCAAGGGCACACTGGGTGCCATCGAACGGTTGGCGGTCAACCTTACGGGATGGACATGCCGCAGTGTGGAATTGCGCGAGAATCTCGGTTGGGCACAGCATTTGAACCACCAGCGGCCCGATGCTGGCGGCGACCCTCCTTATGCAGCGGCTTCGCTCACACGCTTCAGCGTACCCTGGGGCGGCACCGTGCCGGTGCGCGATCCTGCAGCCCTGGCATTGCTTGGAACAGCTTTCGATCCCTTTGCGTACTCGGCCGATGTGAAGCCGCCAGCGGATGGGCAACGACTTGTGAACCTGCCCAATCTCGCGATTTTCCTGTGGCGGCTTGCCGCCTACCGCTTGCCGCGCATCTTGCCGCTTGCAAAGGGTTTGACAGAACGTGCGGGCGTTCTGCCTGCTGGTGATGCCCGGTTTGTTTTGCGCTTCGATCTGCATCCGCTGGATATGCCGGTTCGACTATTCAACACGGGTCGACCGGGTTTCCTGCGTGCGGGAACGTCCGGCGGTGTGGTGTCACCGTTGACGGACGCGGATGCAGTGCCCGGTCCGATGCTCGATGCGCGCCTCAACAGTGGTTCTCCTGCGGGCCATCCTGAGGCCTATGTGCAGATCGACTTTTATGATGCGACGGCCGTGCCAGCGTCCGGCTTTGACCTGGGGGATACAGGTTTGCAGCTGTACATGCCGCAAACCCTGCGTCCACTGTTGCCGGCCAACTGGGCGTGGCGCTTCAGAGGAGACAATCTCTGCGCCTGGGAAACCGGCCTCAGGCGCGCAGTGCGAACGGGCGAGGTTGTCATTGATCCTGAAATCGGACGGCTCGTCATCGGCTTTGATTCTGCCGCTCAAGCTGCGCAACTCATGACAGCGGTCGGACCATCATTCACGTCGCGCATGTTTGCGGCCTTTACATATGGTGCAGTGGGGCCCGTGGGTGCGCATCCTGTTGCGCGCACAACACGTCCACCGATTGATGGACCAGTGCCCAGCATTCGCAGGGTTGGCAATGTGGTTGGTGGGGTGACTTTGCAGGCCGCACTTGCGGGGCTGGACGTGGCAACAACACCTGTGGTGATTGAAATCCACGACAGTTTGGCGCACCCGCTGGACCTGGCCGCCATTGCGAATACCGCTATTGATGGTGGTTCATCGCTGCGGCTTGTTCAGGATCTTACCATTCGCGCAGTTGGCGAACACAGGCCGATACTGCTGTTGGCGAGGCCATTGCAGTTTCGCCCGGTCAATGCAGGGGGGGCCACGCCGATGGCACCGATCGTTCGGTTGGAAGGGCTTTATCTGGCGCCTGAAATCGCAGCGGCGTTTCCTGCGGGCGCAGCGTTGATCGCGCGGGCTGCAGTGGCGCGGCTTGAACTGGTGGGCTGCACTTTGGCACCCGGCGGACACCGGCTGCGCAATGGCAGTCTGGCCGCTGCGCAAGCAGGGATAAGTCTAGTCAATGGCTATGGTTTTACGGCACCTGCGGACGAACAGGCTTTCGTGCCGACACCGGACATTGTGATCCATCGCTCGGTTATTGGCAGTCTGGCAATCGACGATCGTTACCGCATCGACATCGAGTCGAGCATCGTGGATGCGGGCGGTGGCACACGGGCCGCGATTGTTGCTGCCACCAATCCGGCAACAGAGTTCGGTGCCGCGCTCGACTTTGACGGTCTTACGTGTTTCGGTGCTGTACGCGTATCCGCTGCTCGTGGGTCTGGTGGCATTTTCACTGACCGTCTCGAAGTTTTCGACGATCAGCATGGTTGCATCAAGTGGAGTGCCTTCAATGGTGATCCTGCGAACCGCCTTCCGCCCAATCATTTTTGTGTGCACGTGCCCGATGCCCGCATAGTTTTCTCATCGATCCGTTTTAACGACCCGGGCTATGGCCAGCTTGCACGGGAAACCGACCGCAGGGTGCGCGAACTTGGACCGGGGGATGATGCCATGGGGGCCTTTGGCTTTTTGTTTGAAGCGCACAAGTGGACCAATCTGCAAGTGCGCCTGCGCGAGTTCATGCCGGTTGGCGTGCGTGCACTCACAATTCCAGTGACTTAGCGTGAAGGGATAGTTCCATGAAAGGTGACTTTTCGGTACTGAACTTTGATCCTCGCGAACATGACCGTGGCGTGCAGACACCCGCTGATGGCGTTTTGCGCAACCTTGGTGCCGTGCTGTTTCAGCAGGGCCGGGTGGTCACCGACGCGGATCAGACTGAGGGCGAATTACTCGACCTCGGTTGGCAGAACCAGGCCGCGCGCGATGTGATTGGTGCTGGCATCTGTGCCGTTCCAGCAGAAGAGCCTGATGGCTTTCGCGTTGCAGCCGCTCGTGTGGACGGAAGCGACGTGGTGGTCGACCTTGTCGCTGGCCGCTGTTGGGCGGATGGCATTTTGACCAGACTTGCAGGCGATCCTGCGCCCGAGAAATTGATTGGTCGCCGTGCAACCTATCTAGGCCCCCCCGTTGCCAATCCGACACCGATTGTTGGAACGATTGGCGACAATATTCGCGACGCTGTCATTCTTGAAGTTTCCTACGACGCCGTCCATGCTCTGCAATATCCGGAACGGTTGCTTGAACCAGCACTCGGTGGGCCAGACACGGCAGAGCGTGCCTATGTCAACTGGCGCTTGCGATTGTTTCGTTTGGCGGACGGTGAGGATTGCAAGTCCATCGCAGGTCGTCTGCGTGACGACCCGACAGTCAAAGGTCACCTCAGTGTGTCGTTGTCGCCAGTCGTTGCTCTTGCAGGCGACTGCCCGGTTGTGGGCGGCGGCGGTTATACCGGTTTTGAACATGCGCTTTATCGCGTCGAAATTGCTGACACGCGGCCTGGTGATCCTGTTCGGTTCAAGTGGAGCATGTGGAATGGCGGCCTTGCCGGGCGCGGGCGCTTTGATGCAACTGTCAATCCCAATCTTGTGCTGATCGATGCTGGCCGCACGCCAATCATCACCTCCGGTGTGACGGATTTCTATCTTGAGGCCTTGCAGTTTGATGTGCTCGACGGCACCTGGAGCGTTGTCTACGCTTCACAGGCCACGCTCAACACCAATCATGATCTTGAGCTTGCGACACCTGCTGCCTTTGGCACGCTGCCTGCAACCACGGACCCGATTTTTTTCAGGCTTTGGAACGGTGTTGGCCGTATCACTGACTTTACCAACTCTGGCAGTCCGGTTGAACTCAGAGACGGCATTCGGCTGGTGTTCGATGCGCCTGCTGCTGGAACCTATCAGGCGGGAGATTACTGGACGTTCAAAGTTCGGGCCGGCGAAATTCCCAACCCGCAAATCCTGATCGACCACATGGCGCCCACGGGCATTGTGTTGCATCGTGTGGCGCTGGCCGAAATCGACTGGACAGCGCAGCGCGACACAACACTCTCTGGTGTGATCGAAGATTGCCGCCGTCGCTTTCGACCGCTGACCAACCAGAAAATTTGCTGCACCTATCTGATCGGTGATGGCCTCAGCAGTTTTGGCGACTTCAATTCGCTGGAAGAAGCGGCAGCACACCTGCCAGCGGCGGGGGGTGAACTTTGCCTTTTGCCTGGCATTCACCGTGCCAATCTGCGCCTGACGGGCAAGAAGAACATCAAAATTCACGGCTGCACCCGGCGGTCAACGGTGCTGCCGCGCATTGCGACACGGACCCAGCCCATTCTTGCTTTCATGGATTGCGATGGCATTGAAATCTGCGATCTCGATCTCATCACTTATGATGGCATCGCCATTCTGGCTGAAGGCAGCCGGGAAGACGGGTGCAGCAATCTGCGTATTCACGGCAACCGCATGATTGCCCGCAGCAATGTCATCCGTCTGCACAATGCGGCGGAGGTCATCATTACTGACAACCGCCTGCATCTTCTTGATACAGTGGACGGCCTCGCCAATATTTCAATTTCAGCTGATGATGTTTTGGTGGAGCGAAACACGCTGGTTCTATTGCCCTTCGTGGATGACACACCGGACGATGGCGATACGCCTGACGACAACCCCACGCGTGACCCCGCTGACCCATGTGCAAGGCCGCAAATACTCTATCTGTTTCCGGTTTATATCCTGCTCTACGCTGTTCGCGTGTGGACCTTGCTGCTGCCGAAGCTTGTGCCGTTGCAGCCGTACCGTGCCCTCGGCGGCATTCACATCAGGCATGGCTCAGAGCGCGTGCGCCTGCTTGAAAATCGCATCATCGGCGGTGCTGGTAACGGCGTTGTGCTCGGTGGCGATATCGATCCACCACCGCCGCCGACACAAGAACCGGGTCCGTCTCCCGTCGTCAACATCGCAGGCAATGAACCGTTCATTGCCATGGTGCAGAACGAAGGCAATCAGCAGCTCGGGAATGTGGGCGTTTACCTTGATGCCCAGGAAACCAGCTATGGGCAGAGTGATGCGCAAGGCATGGTGAGCATCAAGGCCAGGCAGGGCAACAACAGGATTTCTGTTGCGCCGGAGTACAGGATTTCACGTGTCGTCGAGGCAAGGGAACGCGGCAGGCTGGTCAACGTCATCGTTGTGGCACCCAAAGCCGATGGTTTTGCCGGGCGTGGTTTTCTGCATGAGGTGACAATCGAAGGCAACGACATTTCCATGATGGGATTGTCCGGCATCGGATTTGCGCTGCGTCGGGGAGAAAATCCGGCCAACCCGGTTCCGGAAATTCCGCAGAATGACCCCCGGGCCGCTCTGCTGCTGTTTCTTGACCTTGTCGTGACGAGCATGACGTTGACGCCGATCCTGCGGTCCTGCGACATGGTGCGTGACCTCGTCATCTTGAACAATCGCATTCACAACAATCTTCGCAATCCATTCACCGAGGCGATGCTGAAGACGGCGCAGGACATTGGGCGCGGTGGCATATCGCTTGGCGTTGTGGAGCAAGCCATGATCTCGGGTAACCATATTGATGACAACGGCATGAGTGCTGCTGATCCCGTGTGCGGCGTGTTCGTGGGCTATGGCAACGACATCGAATTCACTGACAACGTTCTCGCCGCCAACGGAGCCGCAGTGGGCGGCTTTGACGGCAATGTTCGCGCTGGCATTCGCGGCGGATTGTATGTGCGCTTTGCCGGTGCACTGACGACGCGTTTGTCCACATCTTCAGGGCGCAAACCAGCTTTGCGCGTTCATGACAATCGGATTGATCAGCCGGCCGGCCGTGCACTGACGGCTGGTGCCTACGGCCCTGTTTCGATTGCCAACAATCACCTCAACAGCGAGTTCACCGGGCTGTTTCGACTGTTCGACACACTGGTGGGCAGCTTGATGGTTCTCAACCTTGGCGGATTGCACCGTTTGCTGGCGTTGCTGTTTGCACCGTGGTTGCGCCGCAACTCTGACGTGGCGGAGGCTGAAAGTGCATTGCCGGGTGGCGAGACAATGATTGCTGACAATTATGTGCGACTTGGAATACCCAACCGCTCGCTCATGTCGCAAGTCGTGATGTCGTTCGATGATGTTGGATTTGCGTCCAATACGTCGTCTGTCTATCGCGCTGACCCTTTCTTTGCCAACGCCTTGGTCGTCAGTGACACGCTGCGCGCTACAGCAAACCGCTTTCGCGAGGAAGCGCAGCGCACGATCTCGCTGTTGTCGCAGTCCCTTCGCATGAACATGACAACGATGAACCAGGCCGATCATTGCATTGTTGCGAAGCCGAATGCCAATGCAAACAATACGCTGCCGACAGTCGACAGACCCAATCAGGTTCTGAATGCGGAGGCCTGTTCGCGTTTCAATGAAAATCCAGAAGTATTGGAATTTTTCCTTGAAGTTCTTCGAGCAAGAGCCGGAGAACTTGGCGGAAATCTGCAAACCGGAGACTTCACGGCTGCCGATCAGGTTTCCATCACGCGCGGCATTCCTGCCAAAGCGATTAGTGCGACAAAAGAAAACCAGGCGGCAATAACAAAGGCCTACCAGTTCGAAGCGGCACGGCTGGTTTCCAAACACGGGCCAAGCAACCTCTTGGCCATGGACTTGACGGCCCAGGCAAAGGCAGGCGGACAAGCAACCATATTGTTGGAGCAGAGTGCCGAAACCTTTGTGTTGAAGCCACAAAGCGGACGCGCCGATGAAGCCAGTCTCAACATTCGCGTTGCCAATGATCGTGGCCAGGGATTGGGTGATCATACGCTTGAACTGGTGCGGGCCAATGGTACGGTTGTCGAAACGGCTGGTCGCAGCAATGACTCAGGCTTTGTCACAGCGGTGTTCACGGAACAGCGCACGGCTGAATTGGCCAAGGAGGGGCAATTGTTTGTGCGTGTCCGCGATGCAAACGGGCTTGAGGTATTGCTGGACAAGGAACCACTAAGTCTTTCGGCTAACGTCAATGTGAATCGCGCACTCGCTATTCCGCTGCAGGTGGTGCCACGGTCAGTGGTTCAAACCGGTACTGTGATTTTCCCGAACAAGGAGCCCGCGCCCAAGATACGCACATCTCTGGACAGGCTGGACATTGATGACGCGACCATGAAGCAGTTGCGGGAGGGTGGTGTTGTTGATGTCGAAGCCATTCTCGAAACATCTTCTGAAATTCTTGCAAAGTTGCTTGGCAGCCCTGAGCAAGCAGAAACCATGTTTGCCATGGCGAAGCGACTGCTTTCGGGCGGCGATGGAGACCAGGGGCTTGATGCGCTGGGCCTTGAGCCTGACTTGCGCAAGCTCGTTGAGTCCACCGGCATCCGCACGATCAAGGAA
>JANNNG010000155.1:0-6687 GCA_031398425.1 Hyphomicrobiales bacterium
TCCTGTTGACCCCAGCGCAACGTTCCGCAATGTTGCGTTGCAACACGCCATGACATCAAACGCATTTTCAAACGCTGTCGTATATTTTGTTTCGGGCACTCTTCCCGTTCCCATGCCGTTGGCCAGCCAAATCGGCAGCAAGGCCACCATGCTCTGCAGCATGGCCGCGCTCAGACTGCCCGTACCGCCGGGTTTCGCCATGGGCCCGGAGCTTTGCCGCAGCGTGGCCGACAAATCCCATGCTGATCTGCCACTTGATGTGGCCGCAGCCCTGGTTGCGCTTGAACAGGCAACGGGTTGCACGCTCGGGGGATTGACCAACCCCTTGCTGCTTGCCGTGCGTTCATCGGCTGCCGCCAGTATTCCAGGCACCGGTGACGCTGTTCTCAGCATCGGCCTTTCTGACGCAACGGTCGAAGCGCTGGCGCATGACAGCGGTGATCTGCGGCACGCCTACGACACCTATTGCCGCTTCATCCAGAATTACGCGCAAGTCGTCATGGGTGACGATCCCGCCGCCTTCGAAGATGTGCTGTCACTCTATATGGAGGAGCGCGGTTATGTCTCGGACACCGAGATGCAGGGTTCGGACATGCGCGAACTCGCCTATCGTTTCAAGGCCCAGTACGAAAGCAACAACGGCGAAGGCTTGCCACAGGACCCGTTGCATCAGATCAAGGCTGCCTGCGCTGCGTTGCTTCGAACCTGGGCAGCACCCCGCGCCAAAACTCACCGCAAGCTACAGGGTCTGAGCGAAGACCAGGGCCTCGCGATTATCATCCAGGTCACCGTCAGCGGCTTGCTGGGGGAATCATCCGGCGTTGGCCGGGTCACCACCCGCCACCCACAAACCGGCATGGCGCAACGCGCTGGCGAATTCCTGCGCAATGCCGCTGGACCGGACCTTGTGGCCCGCCTGAAGCCCAGCATGAACATGGACGCGCTGAAATCCGCGATGTCAAAAATCCATGCTGAACTGTCAGCGGCTGTGGAACAATGTGAAAACCACATGCGCGATGGCCTCGATGTGGACTTTGCGGTGGAAAACGGAAAGCTCTGGCTGCTCACCGCCAAGCCCTGTCGGCGATCGGCACAGGCTGCACTGCACATGACCATGGATTTTGCAGCCAAGGGTTTGCTCACCAGAGAACAGGCGCTGCTGCGCGTTGATCCCCTGTCGCTCGATCAACTGCTGCACTCCACCATCGACCCTGATGAAAAGCGCACCATTATCGCTACGGGTTTGCCTGCTTCGCCGGGGGCCGTCTCCGGTCTCATTATCTTTGACGCCGAGGAAGCCCGTGACCTTGCTGCCCAGGGGCGCCGGGTCATTCTGGTGCGGCCGGAAACCATGCCTGAGGATATTCGCGGGCTTCACGCTGCCGAAGGCGTCTTGACCACGCGGGGAGGCATGACCAGCCATGCCGCCGTGATTGCCCGCGGCATGGGCAAGCCTTGTGTGTCCGGCGCATCAACGCTCAGAATTGACCAGAAAGAGGGCACACTCACAGCACCGGGCGTTGTGCTGCACCGCTACGATGTCATCACGCTTGATGGGTCTACGGGCCAGGTACTCAAAGGTGCTGTGCCTACCGCCAAGCCTGAAGTATCCGGTGATTTTGCAACGCTTCTGCAATGGGCTGATGAGTTTCGCCGCATGGCCGTGCGCGCCAATGCCGAAACCGTGCAGGACGCCCTGATGGCTCGTGACTTTGGCGCTGAAGGCATTGGTCTCTGCCGCACCGAGCATATGTTCTTTGAAGGTGATCGTCTCATTGCCATGCGTGAAATGATTCTTGCTGACAGGGAGAAAGACCGCCGTGCTGCACTGGGCAAAGCCTTGCCCATGCTGCGCAGTGATTTCATTTCGTTGTTTGAAATCATGGCGGGGCTTCCGGTCACCATTCGGCTGCTCGATCCGCCGCTGCATGAATTCCTGCCGGATGGCGGTCCGGAAATCGATGCCGTGGCAAAGTCCCTGAACGCTGATCCCCAGCTGTTGAAGCGTCGCATTGCGGAATTGCGTGAGCAAAACCCCATGCTGGGCCATCGCGGAGTGCGGTTGCTGCTCAGCTTCCCGGAAATTGTCGACATGCAGGCCCGCGCCATTTTTGAAGCTGTGGCTGCGGTTCAGAAGTCATCTGGCACGCCGCCCATTCCTGAAATCATGGTGCCGCTGGTGGCGTCGCGCATGGAACTGGACCTGGTCCGTACACGGATTGATGCCACGGCGATAGCGGTTGAAAAGGAAACCGGCGTGTTGCTGGCCTATCGCGTGGGCACCATGATCGAATTGCCGCGCGCCGCACTGAAAGCAGGTGACATCGCGAAATCAGCCGAATTCTTTTCCTTTGGCACCAATGATCTCACGCAAACTACCTTTGGCATCAGCCGGGATGACTCCTCCCGCTTCATCAGCGAGTATCAAGCCAAGGGCATTTTCAACCGCGACCCGTTCGTAACTCTCGATGTTGAAGGGGTGGGCGAACTCATCGATATTGCCGTCGAAAGAGGTCGGGAAACCCGGCCTGACATTCATTTGGGCATCTGCGGTGAACACGGTGGAGACCCCGATTCAATCGCCTTTTGTGAGGCATTGGGGCTGGATTATGTCTCATGTTCACCCTTCCGAGTTCCCATCGCACGGCTGGCCTCTGCTCAGGCTCACCTCCGGTTGAACAATAAAACCTCATGATTTCAAATGATTAAGAATTTCACACCGGGGGCAAAAAAGCGGCCTAAAAAAGGTTTCTTTGGGTTGCCGAAGGGCGTTTACCTATGCTAAACGCGATTGAATTATGGTGAATGAACGGTAATTGTCCTGGCGTATTTCAGGTCGCCCTCGAGTTTGGAACAGAACATTGCAACCACCGACATACCGTCATCGCCGCACCTCCGCCCAGCCAGACTTCGAACTGGCAGCGAATCAATCCTTCGGCGGTTTCCGTGATCTTGTTCCCTATGTATTCGGTGGAGTGATGCTGGTTGCCGCTTTTGCCTTTGCCGGGCACCAACTCGGTCGCAATGCGGATGCCCATACGAATGGTCCTGACATTCAAGTTCCCGCTGCCCAGACAACGTCCATTGCGCAAAAGGGTTCCCTTTTGGCGGAAGGTGACAGCTTCGCACTGATGGGGCTGAGTGCCCTGCGTCGACAAACCGTCATGTCGGACGGCAAAGGGGATATGGCTCTTACAGACCTTGGTGAAGCCGAAGCACCGAAAGTGCTTTCTGATCCCACCCCAATTTTGAAGCCGGCCAAGAAAATTGCCAAGCTGGTGGCGGATCGCCGCCTCAAGATCGAGCCAGCTTCAGTCAATCTGGGTGAACAGGTTGACGACAAGGCAAAGTCCCGCTCGTTGGCCAAATTGGCCGTTACCGCAAAGCCCGGCAACATTGAAGATTCGTTCAAGCTGCCGAAAGCCGAAAAGCAAAAGATCATCGCCCAGCGCCGCGTGCGTCAGGCAGAAGAGAATTGCCTGGCCCGCGCGATTTATTTCGAAGCCCGTTCTGAATCTGCCCTTGGGCAAATGGCTGTGGCCAAGGTCATTCTCAACCGCGTGAAGTCGCCGCATTACCCCAAAACCATTTGCGGTGTGGTTTACCAGGGAACCCAGCGTCGCAATTCCTGTCAGTTTTCTTTTGCCTGTGATGGCCAACCAGACGATGTGCGGCAGCCTGCCTCCTGGGCGCAGGCCAAGTCCATTGCGCAACGCGCCATCAGGGGCGACGTCAATCTGGGCCGTGGCATGCACGACGCCACGAGCTATCACGCTGACTATGTGACACCGCGTTGGTCCAGGACCTTGCGCAAGGTTTCAAGGATTGGCCGACATATATTTTATTCCGGCATTTAAACGCCGGATGCCCTCACCCCTCCCCACGAAGTGTGCAGGGGTGAAATTCATGGCAACTTAAACGTCGAGGTTGAAGGGCACCCCTTCAAATGCATCCGCACCCCTTCCGATCCCTGCAATGGCGCGTCGCATGCGCCCATCGCGGCCCAAAGCCTCATCCGCCAGCGTGATCAACATCGGGTTGGGTGATGCCGACGGCGAAGCTGCGCGAAGCTCCCACGCCAGTTCTTCCTCATCCCGTTCCGGCTGCAATAGACATGTGGCGATATAACCCGCTGCCGTCGAACGGCTGACGCCAGCCCAACAGTGGATCAGCAGGGGTGCCGCGCGATCCCAGCCACGGATAAAGGTGAGAAGCCTTTGCATGTCATGTGCGCCCGGTGCT
This sequence comes from Hyphomicrobiales bacterium, assembly GCA_031398425.1. Lineage (GTDB taxonomy): Bacteria > Pseudomonadota > Alphaproteobacteria > Rhizobiales > Aestuariivirgaceae > Aestuariivirga. The sequence goes on from JANNNG010000155.1 coordinate 4,243, forward strand.
GTGAGACCCGGTGTGGCTGCCGCCACATCGTGAAAAGTCAATTGCAGATGACGGTTACCCGTAACCGTTTCAAAGACCGGGTGATCTGTGGGGGGGGCCAGAATGCTGACAGCTTTTGCCACGCCGTGCTGTGCGACCTGATCTCTTGCTGTACGCAATGAACATACGATTATCATGCGGCACCTCCAAGTTTCGCAAACACCGCAAGATATTGTGTGGCCGCATCACGGGTCGGCAAGGGCGTCAATTCAGTCTGAAATCCATTCAGGCCCCTGGGTTGCCCGAAAAACTTGCGGCCCTCATCAAGCGTGAAGCCCGCTAGCTGTGTTGCCTCAAGATATGCCGAGGTTTTATCGGCTTGCTTGATGGCATCTGTCAGTTTGGGAGAAACCAGTCCTGCCAGTCCAAAGCGTACATGAATTGCCGCCAGAAGGCGGTTTTCAAACGCCTTGTAGTCCACGCCCAGTGCGGCCTTGAATGGTGAAATCATGTCGCCTACCACATATTCAGGAGCATCATGCAGCAGAGCCGCCAGTCTGTCTGAGCGCAACGCCAACGGATTGGCGTGGCTGAACAAGTTGACCACCAGCACGCAATGTTGGGCGACCGAAAACGCATGATCACCCTTCGTCTGTCCGTTCCAGCGGGCCACACGGGCGAGGCCATGGGCAATGTCTTCTATTTCGATATCAAGGGGTGACGGGTCAAGCAAATCCAGCCGCCGCCCCGACAACATGCGCTGCCAGGCGCGCCTTGGCACGTCATGCGCCATCAGCGTTGCACGGCACTGTGGCGGTGGCATTCCACCATGTGATCATTCACAAGCCCGCAGGCCTGCATGAAGGCATAGACAATCGTTGGCCCCACAAACTTGAAGCCACGCGCCTTCAAATCCTTCGAGACCTTCTCAGCCAGCACGGTTTTGCCAGGCAACTGCTGCATGGCGGTGAAGTTGTTTTGCAGTGGCCTGCCATCCACAAAGTTCCACATGTACTTGGAAAAATCTTCGATCTCCAGATAAGCCCGCGCACTTTCAATTGTGCCATCGATCTTCAACCGGTTGCGCACAATGCCTGCATTCTGCATCAGACTTTCGACTTTTGCGCGGTCATAACCAACAATGATCTCAGGCTTGAACCCGTCAAACGCCGCGCGGAAATTCTCCCGCTTGCGCAGAATAGTGATCCACGATAGGCCGGCCTGAAAGCCATCGAGAATGAGTTTCTCCCACAAGGCCCGACCATCATATTCCGGAACACCCCAGTCGGTGTCATGGTAATGCACATAGAGCGGGTCCGTGCCGCACCAGCCGCAGCGATACACACCATCATCATGTTTCACGGCAGTCAATGCGGTATCACCATGTCAAATGTTGCCCATTGCGGCCTGTGAACGTTGAGTGTGACGTCACCTGTCGTCAAGGGTGCAGACGCTTCCGCCAACCGATCAAGCCGCAACAGCGCCAGCCCATGGCCATTACGCGACGACAGCATCGTACCAATGCGCGCACCGCCGCCTTTTATTTCGGCACCCTGTTGAACCTCGCCTTCAAAACGCACAGGCAAGATTCGCTTGCGGGCCGTGTGCCTGTGGTGCACGCGCGACACCACCTCTTGCCCCACATAACAGCCCTTGCTGAAACTCACACCATTGAGCTGATCAAGGTTGGCCTCGTGCACAAACATTTCGCCCGAACCAATGTCCAGCACAGAGTCAGCCAGACCCACGGCAATCCGTGCAGCGTCGTAGCCTGTGCCTTCAGGCAATGACAAAGCATCAACGATCGCCCGATGACCAATGTCGTTGGTGCGGGGATCAACATAACTGAGCCCAGGCAATTCGTCCGTTGATGAAACCGCCACCGCCTTGCCCTCATCCAATACAAGCTCAAGCCTGGCGCGCAGCCTGTACATCATCAAGCGCTTCAACAGATCCGCAGCATGATCACTGGCAACATCAAGCCAGATCGTGAGGCCATCCGGCACCACAAACACGTCATGCAGAATCTTGCCCTGTGGCGTCAGCAAGGCGCCGTAAGCTGGTTGTACGTCAAATAAGTCAACTGTCAGCAAGTTCTGCAGGAACGCCAGCCCACCCTCGCCGGTAATGCGGATCACCTTGCGGTCACTCAGGATCTGGGGTGAAAAGGCTTCGAATGTCATGCGAGTTGCAACTGCTCCTGCTTCCATTTACGAAGTGTTGCGACAGGTATCAAGGAAAGCCGCATACCCCCATGCCCCTTCACGTGGACTTGATGTTGAAAGGTGCAACCGTCGTCAATCAGACTGGCACGGGGCTTTGGGACATTGCCGTCAAGCACGGCAAAATAGCAGCCATCGGCGACATGAGCGACATCAGGGCAGCGGAAACGCTGGACTGCCGCAATCTCCACATCCTGCCCGGTGTGATCGATTCACAGGTGCACTTCCGCGAGCCTGGCCTCGA
>JANNNG010000166.1:0-10575 GCA_031398425.1 Hyphomicrobiales bacterium
GACATGTCGGATTCCTCTGGCACCTATTGGCTCGACATCAAGAACCGAAAATGGTCGGAGCTTTTGTTGAAAGCCTCAGGCATGCGCCGCGACCAGATGCCTGATCTGTTTGAAGGCACTGACGCCACGGGCCAGTTAACACCATCGGTAGCCAGAGTCTGGGGCATGCCGAAGCGTCCTGTCGTTGCGGGCGGCGGCGGTGACAACGCAGCCTCGGCCTGCGGCATTGGTGCTGTGACCGATGGCGCGGGCTTTCTCTCGATCGGCACCTCCGGCGTCATCTTTGTCTCGAACGACCAGTTCAGCCCGAATGCCGCAAAAATGGTGCATGCTTTCGCCCACGCCACGCCCAACACCTGGCATCAGATGAGCGTCATCCTGTCTGCAACGGCTAGTCTTGAATGGCTTGCCGGCATTTTGCAGACCCCAGCCCCGCAACTGACAAAGGCGCTTGGTCCAAAACTCAAGGGTCCCTCAACAACCTTGCTGTTGCCCTACCTCTCAGGAGAGCGTTCGCCGGTTGGCGATGCGCAAATCCGCGGTGCCATGCTGGGCCTTGCCCACGAAACCGATCGCAAGACCTTGACTCATGCGGTTCTCGACGGCCTTGCCTTTGCCTTCCGCGATAATCTTGATGCACTGCGGGAAGGTGGAGCGAAAATCAACCGGCTGATGGCCGTGGGCGGGGGCACCAAGTCTGAACTCTGGCTGAAGATCATCGCGACGGCACTCAATGTCCCCATCGACTTGCCAGCTGCTGGCGATGTGGGCGGTGCCTTTGGCGCCGCCCGCATGGGTCTGGTTGCGGCAACGGGCGCAGACTTTCGCAAGGTTTTCACAAAACCCAAGATCGCAAAGACCATCTCGCCCGAAAAGGCAGCACTTTCCGCCTACGAAGATCAGTTCCAACGCTACAAGAAAATCTATCCGTCGATCAGGGAGATCTGAACCATGTCTTTCTTCACCGCGAAGAAGCCCGCAAAATTCGAAGGGCCGAAGTCGAAGAACGAATTTGCCTTTCGCTACTATGATGCAAAGAAAAAAGTGATGGGCAAAACCATGGCCGAGCATCTGCGCTTTGCCATGTGCTGGTGGCACACAACGTGCTGGCCCGGCTCTGATCCCTTCGGTGGTGACTCGCTGATGCGCCCTTGGCATCATACATCAGACGAGATGGGTGCGGCCCGCACCAAGGCCGACGTGATGTTCGATGCCATGGACCTCACGCAGATTGACTTTTTCGCATTTCATGACAGGGATATTGCACCCGAAGGATCATCACTGAAGGAGTCGAACGCCAACGTCACGGCGATTGCCAATTACATCGAAAAGAAAATGGCGAAGTCGAAGAAGCAACTACTTTGGGGCACAGCCAATGTGTTTTCAAACCGCCGCTTCATGGCCGGTGCTGCCACCAACCCGGACCCCGATGTATTCGCCTATGCTGGTGCCCAGATCAAGCACGCCATGGACGTGACCAAGGGTCTGGGCGGTGCCAATTATGTCATGTGGGGCGGCCGTGAAGGCTATGAGACCCTGCTCAACACGAAGATCGGCCATGAACTTGAGGCGGCCAAACGCATGCTGGCGCTGGTTGTGGAGTACAAGCACAAGATCAATTTCAAAGGCCCGATCCTGATCGAGCCCAAACCCCAGGAACCGACCAAGCATCAGTATGACTATGATGTCGCCACCGTCTATTCGCTGATCGCGTCGCTGGGTTTGCAGAAGGACGTGAAAGTCAACATTGAACAGAACCACGCCATTCTTGCAGGCCATACTTTTGAACATGAGATTGCACTTGCCTCGGCACTTGGCATATTCGGCTCCATCGATTTGAATCGCGGCGACTATCAGTCCGGCTGGGACACTGACCAGTTCATTGTCAATGTGCCGGAGATCACGGTCGCCATGCTGGAAATTCTGAAAGCGGGGGGATTCACGACGGGCGGCATGAATTTCGATGCCAAGATCCGCCGTCAGTCGCTCGATCCCGACGATATCATTCACGCCCATGTCGGCTCCATGGATGCCTGTGCGAAGGCGCTGCTCAATGCCGCAGCCATTCTTGAAGAAGGCAAGCTTGAAGCCATGATTGATGAACGCTACGCAGGCTGGTCCACGCCGAAAAGCAAGGCCATGCTGGCCGGCAAGGAAAGCCTGGATGCCATTGCGATTCGTGTTGAGAAAAACAACATCAACCCGCAGCCAAGGTCCGGCAGGCAGGAACGACTTGAGAATCTGATCAACAGCTATTGCTGAACGCACACAAGTATCGGGAAAACATCATGGTTTTAGGACGCACGGAAAAATCAACGGGCCGCATCCGCCTGGGCATGGTCGGTGGCGGGCAGGGCGCATTCATTGGTGCCGTGCACCGTATCGCCGCCCGCATTGATGATCAATACGAACTCGTCGCCGGTGCGCTTTCGGCGGACGCAAAGAAGGCAGCAGCGTCCGCCGCCGACCTTGGGCTTGATCCTTCTCGTAGCTATGCTTCCTTCGACGAGATGGCCAAGGCCGAAGCCCAGCGCCCTGACGGTATCGAAGCTGTGGCCATCGTCACGCCCAACCATGTGCACGTGCCGGCCGCCAGGGCATTTATCAATGCGGGCATTCACGTCATCTGCGACAAGCCCCTCGCCCTGAATTTGAAAGAAGCAAAGTCACTTGAAGCGCTGCTGGCGAAAAACAAGAACATCATCTTCGCACTCACCCATAATTACGCCGGCTATCCCATGATCCGTCAGGCCAAGGAGATGGTGGCCAAGGGAGAGTTGGGCGACATCCGGCTGGTGCAGGGCGAATATCCGCAGGACTGGCTCACGACGGCTCTGGAACAAACGGGCCAGAAACAGGCGGCATGGCGCACCGACCCCAAGCGTTCGGGCGCGGGCGGTTGTGTGGGCGACATCGGCACCCATACCTACCAATTGATGTGCGATGTATCGGGCCTGTCGCTTGCTGAGCTTTCGGCTGACCTTACGTCCTTTGTGAAGGGCCGTGTGCTGGATGACAATGTGCAGGTGATGCTGCGGTTCAGAGGTGGAGCCAAGGGCGCACTGTGGGCCTCGCAAGTTGCTCCCGGCAACGAGAACGGACTGAAGCTCCGTGTCTACGGCACCAAGGGTGGCCTGGAATGGACACAGGCCGATCCCAACTACCTCTGGCACACACCTTTCGGCGAACCCAAGCGCCTGATCACGCGGGGCGGTGCAGGCTCTGGCCCTGCTGCAGGCCGCGTGACACGCGTACCACCTGGCCACCCTGAAGGTTATCTCGAAGGCTTCGCCAATATTTATGCCGAAGTCGCAAAATCCATCATTGCGTCGCGCACCGGCAAAAAGCCCGCGAAGGACGTCAGCTTCCCCGGTATCAAGGACGGCGTGGACGGCATGGCCTTCATCGAGGCTTGCGTGAAATCATCAAGGGCCAATGCACGGTGGGTGAAGCTCTAGGCCCCTTCACTCCATGAACCAGCCGTGACTGACGACAAGGGATTGCCCGGTCAGGGCATTGCTCGGCATTGAGGCAAACAGCAACGCCACTTCGGCTACATCAGCAATGGTGGTGAATTCCTGGTCCACCGTTTGACCGAGCATGACTTTTTTCACCACGTCTTCCTCAGAAATGCCAAGTGTCTTCGCCTGTTCCGGAATCTGCTTCTCGACAAGCGGCGTTTTCACAAAGCCCGGACAGATCACATTGGATCGCACGCCATGCTTTGCTCCTTCCTTGGCAATGACCTTGTTGAGGCCAATCAACCCGTGCTTTGCCGTGACATAGGCCGACTTCAGCGGCGAGGCTTCCTTGGAATGGACCGAACCCATGAAGATGATGGCGCCCGAACCCATTGCATACATGTGGGGCAGGCAGGCTTTTGACGTGAGAAACGCACCATCAAGATGGATGGCCAACATCTTCTTCCAATCGGCGAATGGAAAGTCTTCAAGTTTGTGCACGATCTGGATGCCGGCATTTGAAACCAGAATGTCAACGCCATTCCAGGCCTTCACGACACGCTCTACTCCTGCATTGACATCCGCCTCGCTGGTCACATCCATAGCAACCGCCATGGCCTGGCCGGGCCAGGTGGCGTTGATGGCATCGGCCACAGCATTGGCCGCTGTCTGATTGAGATCAGCAATGGCGACCTTGGCACCTTCAGCAACAAAACGTTCAGCAATACCCCTGCCAATGCCACTGGCGGCACCTGTGACGATGGCAACCTTGTTGTCGAGTTTCATTTCAATTTCAGCTCCAGACCTGTGTGAAGTCACAAAAAGAAAACGGGCTTGCAAGCAGCATCAGATGTGTTGTCTGCTGGTGTTCAAGATGTGCGGTATAACAGGGAACATGCGACATGGCACCACTCGGCATTGAACGGGGTATGAAATCGCGGAGTTGGCCTTGGCATTTGATGTGATCGTGTGTGGGAGCCTGCATCTCGATATTCTTGTCAGGGCGCCCACGCTTCCGCGCCTTGATGAGACTGTTGTGGGGCGTGACTGGCAAAAAATCTGCGGCGGCAAGGGCGGCAATCAGGCGGTTCAGGCGGTGCGCGCTGGTGCCCGCACGGCAATGGTGGGGAGTATCGGGAGGGATGATTTTGGCCGCACCTTGATCGAAAACCTGGGGCATGCGGGCGTTGATGTTTCATCTGTCACAACGGATGCTGTGCTTGCCTCGGGCATGAGTGTGGCAATCCTGCAGGACGATGGAGATTATGGCGCTGTCATCGTGTCGGGATCGAACACGGCCATTGAGCCGGCAAGCCTCGACGCGCAATGGACGTCACTGGGAGGGGCCAGGGTTCTCGTCCTGCAGAACGAAGTTCCCCACACCGTCAATGTTGCCGCAGCCCGCGCGGCGCGCGCCAATGGCGCACAGGTCCTTCTCAATGCAGCACCGGCACGCGATCTCGGCGCTGATCTCCGGGACCTGATTGATGTGCTCATCGTCAACCGCATTGAAGCTGAAAGTCTGTTTGCAATGCCCGTACATGACCGCGCATCGGCACGCGCGGCATTGACGGGAAATACCGCAAAGCGATCCGTCGTCATCACGCTCGGTGGTGACGGGCTGGTTGTTGCTGATGCTTCGTGCGAGATCACGGAAATTGCACCCATTGCTGTGAAAGTAACATCAACCCACGGCGCTGGTGATTGTTTCGTCGGCACACTCGCAGCAAAGCTTGCAGACGGCACCGCACTGGTGGAAGCCTGTAACTTTGCCAATCAACGCGCCGCCGAATTCGTGTCCCGCGTGCCATAGGGAATCCTGCCGATGTTGCGACATGTCGACCCTGTCCTGTCAGCTGAACTGCTTTACGTGTTGATGCTGATGGGACACGGCGATGATCTCGTGCTCTGCGACGTCAATCACCCCGCCGTGACCATTGCCAAGCATACAAGCTATGGCAAGCTGATCGATATCTCGGGTTGTGATATTCCCCGGGTGACCGAAGCTGTATTGTCCCTGATGCCGCTGGATAGCTTCGTTGATGAGCCGGTCATGCGCATGCGGGTTGTCGACAATCCCGATACAAGCGTTCCCATCTTTGCCAGAATGCAGACCACCTTGGACGCGTGTGAAGGGCGCAAGGTCAACATCGGAGCCTACGATCGTTTTGATTTCTACGACGCCGCAAAAAGATCCTTCGCTATCGTGCGAACCTCTGATCCCGGCCCATATGGCTGCTTCATCCTCCGCAAAGGTGTGATTATTCCATGACCGCGACAGGGCGCCGAACCGGGAAAATCGGACACTTGAAGTCTGGCGCGAAAGTGGCTTAACTGCGGGATCACGCGTTCAATTCCTCAAGGGGCTGTTCGCGCGAGGGGCATATCATTGACGCGCCAGGGCGGCTTCATCCGCCGGGCATCAACGCTGAGGATTCGCCCATGCCATTTCTCAATCTGGCCAACTCCACTGTTGCTGTTGATCTCAGCAATCCCGATCTTGTGACATTCGCGTCATTCATTTCCAGTACGCCCACAAAATGGAGCTGGCTCACCACGGCTGGGCATCGGGTGGATGTCTTCGGCACAGGATTTACTTATAGCAACGGTCGCGCCACCGCAGGCACTGCGACGGACATCGTGTTTGATCTTAGCAACGACGGGCAGGGCGCACTTGAACTGCTGGCATTCGGACTCAGTTTTCCCGCGTCTACACTCGATGACAGTGCCGACAGTTTCTGGCGCATCCTCGACGGCAACGACACGATCACAGGGCTGCGCTTTGCCAATCTTACGGTGAACGCTGCATCATCAGTTTTCGGAGACGGCATCAACGCAAGGAATGGCACCACCGGTGGCAACGATACGATCGACGCGGGTGATACGGAGACTTTAGCAGTTGGCGATGTGTTCAACGTTGGCAGCGAGAGCCCGGGCGGACCCGCCATCACTTATACAGGCGGCAACGATACAATCTCCAATCAATATACCATCGAAGGAGCCCTGCTCTATGGTGATGTCGAATATGTCTGGAATGGTTGCAGGCTCATCGGTGGTGATGACAAGATCATTCTGCGATCAGCAAATGGGCCGACTGAAGCTTACGGTGATGCCCGCATTGCCCAAGACGTAGGTCAAGCCCTGACAGAAGTTGTTGGTGGAGACGATCTACTGGACGCCTCACAGATATTGTTCAGACCCGTTGATACGGGCGCAATACTAGTTGGCGATGTTGACGGCGCCTATAACGCCATCGTCACAGGCGGTGCCGATAAACTTCTGGGCAGCAGCTGGAATGACGTTTTGACGGGCGATGTGTCAATCACATCAAGCCTCGTCACTGGAGGCGCTGATGAAATTCGCGGCAATGGCGGTGATGACGAAATTTACGGAGACGTTCAACAATTCTTTGTTTCAGTGATGAGCGGTGGGGATGACATTTTGTACGGTGGGCCGGGCAATGATGTGATGTTTGGCGAAATTGGATCGGAACAGTTTTTTGTGACCACGTCAGGCGGCAATGACAGGATGTACGGCGAGGCTGGTGCCGATATCATGTATGGGCAAAGCGGCAATGATATTCTTGATGGCGGAGCGGATGTCGACAAGATGATAGGAGGTGTTGGCGATGACCATTTCTATGTCGACAATGCCGTGGACACTGTGTTCGAAGCAGCAGGTGGTGGCACCGCCGACCGTGTGCTGACGTCAGTCAGCTACACCCTGGCTGCGAACCAGCAGATTGAATTGTTGTCGACGACCTTCAGCGTTGGTACGGCGGCCATCGGGCTGACTGGCAACAATCTTGCCAACACTATTCTTGGAAACAATGGCGTCAACGTCATAAATGGCGGCGGCGGCATTGACCGGATGACGGGGCTCAACGGCAATGACCTTTATCTCGTCGATAGCTTGTTCGACACTGTGTTTGAATCAACAGGCGGGGGCACGGCGGACCGGGTGCTGACCTCGGTGAACTATGTTCTGGCCGACAACCAGCAAATCGAACTCTTTTCCACCACCAACAGTGCAGGTATCATCGCCGTTAATCTTGTTGGCAATAATCTCGCGAACCGCATTCTCGGCAACAATGGCGTCAACGTCATCAATGGCGGGCTATCCAATGACTTCCTCACCGGGGGTCTGGGTGCCGACCAGTTCCGCTTCGCGACGGCAATTGCAGGCGGCGGTAACGTCGACACCATTTCAGATTTCACGCATTTGACCGACGACATTCAACTGGCCCAGTCCATTTTCACAGGTATTGGCGGAGCATTGAATACCAGCGAATTCAAATTGGGCACAGTGGCGACTACGGCCGTGGAACGCATCATCTACGATGGCGTAACCGGCAACCTGTTCTTCGACGCCGACGGCAACGGTGCCACAGCACAGGTTCAGTTCGCGAAGGTGACGGCGAGTACCGCTCTCGACATCAACGACTTCATCATGATCTGACACGTCTGAAAGGCACACGCTCATGGCCATCGTCGACCTCACCCTAGCCAGAAGTGTTGCGAATTTCAGTGATCCCAACTTTGTGAACTTCGGTTCATCCCTGTCGGGCACGCCCACGCTGTGGAGTTGGCTGAGCGTGGCAGGACACCGTATCGATGTGACGGGCGTGGGTTTCACGTATGCAGCAGGCCAACTCACTGCAGGCACTGTCTCGGCAATCGGCTTTGATCTCAACAACAATGGACCTGCTGCGAACGAGATTGCTATCACCGGCCTCAGCGTTGCAGCCGTAACACTTGACGATGGCGCTGACAGTTTCTGGCGCATCCTTGATGGCGGCGACGTAATCATTACGCCTTTGCTTGCAAACCAGTCAACGGGATCAAAATCCGTTGTCTTTGCAGATGGCCTGAATGCGAGGAATGGCGCAACGGGTGGCAATGACGCATTTGACCTGGGCGACACCTATATTCTGGCGCTGGGCGATGTGTACAACGTGGGCAGTCAAATCGCCGCTTCACCAGCCGTCACCTACACAGGTGGCAATGACACGCTGGAAGGCAGGGATACAATTGAATTCACATCCGCGACTGGCGACGTCCAGAATGTAAATGCATCCGGCAAACTGATCGGTGGAGACGACAGTATAACTTTGCGGTCGTCAACTTTGTCGGAAGCCGTGGGTGACGCCTTCAGTGTCGACGGCATTGTCGACAACATTGCCGAGTTGGTGGGCGGCGATGATCGGCTCTACGCCATGCAGTCCGCACCCGGCACAGCGTCACTTGGCGCTTTTCTGATAGGTGATGTTGACGAGCAAGGCAGCTTTGCCAGCGTGACGGGCGGTTCGGACAAATTATATGGCAGTGCGTGGAACGACTTCCTGACAGGCGACGTGCGCAACAATTTCAGCGCTGTCATCGGTGGTGCTGACGTAATTTACGGCTACGAAGGCAATGACAAGATATTCGGCGATATGAACAATGCCAAAGGTGACATTGTCGGCGGCAATGACACTTTGTACGGCGGCAATGGTGCGGATCAGTTGTTTGGTGAATTCGGCAACAGCATCCTCGGCCTTTCAATAGTCGGCGGTGATGACAAAATGTACGGCGAGGCAGGTCAGGACGAACTGCGTGGGCAGAGCGGCAATGACATTCTGGACGGTGGATCAGACATTGATGTCATGGCAGGCGGCACCGGCAACGACCAATATTATGTCGACATGCTTGGTGATGCAGTAACAGAGTTGGCAGGTGAAGGTACGACGGATCATGTGTTCGTTTCGACTAGTTATTTTCTTGATGGCAATCAGGAGATCGAGTTGTTGTCGACAACCGACAACCTGGGCAGTAGCGCCATCAACCTCAACGGTAACAACATCGGAAATACCATCACCGGCAACAACGGCGCAAACATAATAAATGGCAGCTTGGGTGCCGACACGATGATCGGGTTGAATGGTATTGACCTCTACTACGTCGACAACGCCCTTGATACCGTCTTTGAGGCCGCAGGCGGCGGTACGGCGGACCGCGTCCTGACAACGGTGAACTATACTCTCGGTGTGAACCAGCAAATTGAACTCTTCTCCACCACCAACAGCACAGGGGCTGTTGCCATCAACCTGACAGGTAACAACTTCGCAAACACCATGCTCGGCAACACTGGAGCCAACATCATCAATGGCGGCGGTGGCATAGACCGCATGACCGGCCTCAATGGCAACGACCATTACTACGTTGACAATTTTTCCGACGTCGTAGTCGAAACCGCAGGCGGCGGCACGGGGGACCGTGTAATCACCTCTGTCAACTATGTGTTGGGCCTTGACCAGCAGATCGAACTTTTCTCCACCAACGATACAACAAGCGCCGCCGCTATCAATCTTGTGGGCAATAATCTTGCCAACCGTATTTTGGGAAGCAATGGCGCCAACGTAATCGGCGGCGGGCTTGGTAACGATTTTCTGACAGGAGGCGGCAGTTCCGACAAGTTCCGCTTCAGCGATGCCATTGCAAGTGGTGCCAATATCGACACCATCTCCGACTTCGCCCACGGCATCGACGACATGCAGCTTTTCACCGGCATCTTCATCAATATCGGTGGCACACTTGATGTCAATGAACTCAGACTCGGCACCAGCGCCACAACAGCTGCGCAGCGCATCATCTATGACGGTACAACGGGCAATCTGTTCTTCGACGCCGACGGCAACGGTGCCACAGCACAAGTTCAATTTGCGAAGGTGACGGCGAGTACCGCGCTCGACATCAACGACTTCATTATGATCTGACAAGTCTGAAAGGACACAAACTGATGGCATTTCTCACCTTGGCCAACTCCCCTGAGCCGCTTGACCTGCTCAGTGAAGACTTTGTGAATTTTTCCACTTTTGTCTCCGGCACGGCAACGCAGTGGAGCTGGATCAGCGCGGCTGGGCATCGCATCGACGTTTTTGGCACTGGTTTCACATACTCAGGCGGCCATGCGATCACTGGCACAGCGGAAGAAATCGTGTTTGACATTGACAACGACGGCCAAGGCGGCCTCGAAGTACTTGCTTACGGTCTGAATTCTGCGGCGTCCAATCTGGATGATGGCCGCGAAGCTTTCTGGCGCATCCTTGCTGGCAATGACACGGTGACCGGGCCGC
>JANNNG010000184.1:0-25071 GCA_031398425.1 Hyphomicrobiales bacterium
GATGCCCTCCGCAGCCATTGGTCAATCGCAACGGCGACGATGATCAGCGATCCCGATGCAAACAGCTTCCAGTAGTTGTCAACGCCTGCCAGTGACAAGCCGGTATCGAACACGCCCACGATCAGGGCACCGAGAACCGAACCGATGATGGAGGCGCGTCCGCCAAACAGCGAGGTGCCGCCGATCACCACGGCAGTGATTGAATCCAGATTGATGGTTTCGAAGTTGTTGGGGTTCATCGAGCCCACACGGCCAATCGCGATCCATGCGCCAAAGCCGCAGATCAGACCGGCAATTGCGTAGACCGAGATCAGCGTCCGGTCGACCTGAACGCCAGACAGGCTGGCGGCGTCCGGGTCATCGCCAACGGCAGTGACGTGTCTGCCCCAGGCCGTCCTGTTCAACATGTACCAGATGATAAGCGCCAGAATGATCAGGGCAAAGGATCCGAAAATGAAGTTTGCACCGCCAATGGTGAAGGCCTTGCCGAACCACAGCAGTTCCGGCGCTTGCGCATCAAGTGCGGCCGGGCGCACGGATTCTGAATTCGTGTAGAGCAGCTTCATCGATCTGAACACATAGTAAGTGCCCAGTGTCACGATGAAGGGCGGTATTCGGGCCTTGGTCACAAGCAGCCCATTGACCACGCCCATGACCGTACCGACAGCCATGGCCAGAGGAACCGCCAGATAGAATGGCACATTGTGCAGCGTTGCAGTCATGCCCATGACCATGGCCGACATCACCAGCATTTCGCCCACCGAAAGATCGATACCCGCCGTCAGAATGACGAGCGTCTGGGCAATCGCCACAACACCAACAACGGTCACTTGTTTAAGAATGAGGGACAATGTGCTTGCCGTCATGAAGTTCTTGGCAAAGACGCCGAAAACCAGAATGCTGACAATGAGAATGATGGCGGGAATGGCAGTCGGGTTGGAACGCAGAAAACCGCGTGCCCTCGCCAACAGGCTATTGTCATCCTTTTCGAAACTGGCAACAGTGGTATCCGCTTCGCTGAGCCTGGCTTCGAAATCAGAAATGGTCTTGGTTGGTACCGCCGTGTCGCTCATGTTCCCTCGCTTGTCTTGCCCGTTCTCACACCTTGGCGATGTCGTTCTTTAAAACAGAAGGGCGACACTAATGCCGCCCTTCAAACTATTCAAGTCAAAGTGACGGGATCAACCCCAGCACTTTGCTGTGCCTTCCTTCGAGTCAATCGACTTCACACCGTCAACTGGCTTGTCGGTGATGAGGTTCACACCAGTGTTGAAGAATGTCAGACCTTCGGAAGCCTTGGGCTTGGCGCCGTCCTTGGCGAAGGCAGCAATGGCTTCAATGCCCATCGATGCCATCAACAGCGGATATTGCTGCGATGTTGCGCCGATGACACCTGAGGCAACTGCTGCAACGCCGGGGCAGCCACCATCAACCGAAACGATGATGGCCTGCTTTTCCTTGCCTGCTGCTTTCAGGGCGGCATAGGCACCTTCGGCAGCTGGCTCATTGATGGTGAAGACCACGTTGATGTCAGGATCCTTGGCGAGCAGGGTTTCCATGGACTTCTGGCCACCTTCCGGGTTTGCACCTGAAGATTCGTGGCCGATCACGCGTGGATCTTTTTCCGAACCCATCACTTTTGGATCGGGAACTTCGATGCCGAAGCCCTTGAGGAAGCCCGTGTCGCGCAGAACGTCAACCGAGATGTTATCCTTGTTGATGTTGAGCATGGCGATCTTGGCGGTGGCTGCCTTATCACCCATGGTGGCCTTGGCCCACTGGCCAATCAGCACGCCGGCTTCAAAGTTGTCGGTGGCAAAGGTCATGTCCTGTGCTTCGGCATCGCCCAGTGGCGTGTCGAGCGAAATGACCAGAACGCCCTTGGCACGGGCAGCCTTGAGGGCCGGACCCACGTCATCGTTCGATGGCGTGATCAGGATGCCCTTGGCACCGGAAGCAATGCAGTTTTCAATCGCAGTGATCTGCGGGGCGGCATCGCCGTCCTTTTCACCGGCGAAGGACTGCAGCTCAACGCCTGCGGTCTTGGCGGCTTCTTCAGCACCCTGCTTCATTTTGACAAAGAAAGGGTTGGTGTTGTTCTTGGTGATCAGACAAGCGCCAGTGGCGGCCTGAGCAGTTGTGGCCATGGCAAACAGGCCAGCGCCAATCAATGCAGTTTTCAGAAATGCTTTCACGTAAATTCCTCCCATGGAAAAGCCCGGCAACGACCGGGTTACGGTTGATGATGAAACAAAACCGCATTCAGAGTCAATAAGTAAATCGGCAAGATTTATTAATTGACATGGCGCAATTGCCATCGCAGCTTGAGTTTTGACCAAATGGGAAATACCTGCCGCATGCCTCCACCTGCCGACATTGCTGAACCCAAAGACCGCCCGCAGAGTGCTATGCGAGGGTCATCGCAATCTGGCGTGCGGCTTTACAACGAACGGCTGTTGATGTCCCTGGTGCGCACCCACGGTAACTTGCCCAAGGCCGAAATTGCGCGTCTCACCGGGCTTTCGCCGCAAACGGTATCAGTGATCGTGCGGCAACTGGAACAGGAAGGTTTGCTGGTCAAGGGAAAAGCACAAAAGGGCAAGGTGGGCCAGCCGTTGCAGCCATTCTCATTGTCGCCGGAAGGCGCTTTTTCCATCGGTTTGAAAGTGGGTCGCCGGTCAGGCGATCTTGTTCTGATCGGGCTCGATGGTGTGGTGCGCAAGTCCGTGCACCACCCCTATCATTTTCCAGCCCCTGATGAATTCATGCGATTTGCCAGCCGCGGCCTAGACGAATTGCTGGCTGATCTCACACCGCAACAGCGACAACGCATTTCCGGCATGGGCGTTGCAGCACCCTTTGATATCTGGAAATGGGAAGAAGAAGCCGGTGCCTCGCCTGATGTCATGGAAGCCTGGAAGCGCTTTGACCTTACAGCTGAACTTGCGTCCATGTGCAACTGGCCGGTTATTCCCTGCAACGATGCCACGGCAGCCTGTGCCGCTGAACTGCTGCTTGGTCGCGGTCGCGAGCTCAACGACTTTGCGTATTTCTATGTCGGCTATTTCATTGGCGGTGGTGTGGTGCTGAATGGCCACGTGTTCAACGGACCCAAAGGCAATGCCGGAGCCTTTGGCTCAATTCCTGTGCAGCGCACTTCGGGGGGTTTTGAACAGTTGATCCGTTCAGCCTCCCTCTATCTGCTGGAACGGCAACTGCGTCAGGACGGGCGCGATGCGGCCATGCTGTGGCAGAATGACGATGACTGGTCGAGGATTGGCATGGCTCTTGATCGCTGGGTCGACACATCGGCTCGCGGCATTGCCCAGGCAGCGGCGGCGATTGCAGCGGTGACCGATCCTGCTGCCGTGATCATTGACGGGGCCATGCCGCCCCATGTGCGTGCGCAACTGGTCGATGCTGTTCGCAGTTACGTGGCGCGTGTCAATACCGATGGCATCAGTCCTTTTGAAATTTCTGAAGGCACCATCGGCATCCAGGCCCGTGCGCTGGGGGCTGCCAGTTTGCCGCTTTTTGCCAATTTCATGGTGGACCGCGATGTGTTGTTGAAGGAGGAACAATAATGCTGAAAGGCATCAACCCGCTGCTGGGGCCGGATTTGCTTAAAATCCTGAGGGCCATGGGCCATGGCGACGAGATCGCGATCGTTGACGGCAATTATCCCGCCGACGCCGATGCCAAACGTCTGGTGCGCATGGATGGACACGGTGCGACGGATATCCTGGATGCGATACTGTCTGTCATGCCTTTGGATCAAATGGTGCCTGAGGCGTGCTGGCGGCCTGCGGCATATCTTGACAAGACAAAGGTCGAGCCGATTTTCAAGGAGTTCGAAACGATCGTCGCGCGGCATGAGCCGAAGCAGGCGGTGCATGTGCTGGCTGGGGCGGATTTCTATGACAAGGTGAAAGCTGCCTATGCGTTGATTGCCACGACCGAGGCCAGATTGTACGGCAACATCATCCTGAGAAAGGGTGTGATTTATCCGGCTTGATTGCACCCCCAAAGCTTGCTTAAGCAGCCCTATGCTGCTTGCGATTGACACTTGCTTTGATGCCTGTTCTGCCGCACTCCATGATGACGGTCAGGTTGTTGCCTCGGGGTACGAAAACATGAAGCGCGGCCATGCAGAAGCACTGGGGCCGATGGTGCAACGAGTGTTTCTGGATGCTGGCGCAAAGCCCGATCAATTGACGCGCATCGTCGTGACCCGCGGTCCCGGCACTTTCACCGGGCTTCGCGTGGGTTTGAGTTTTGCCAAGGGAATGGCACTGGCACTCGAAATTCCTTTGGTCGGGATCGATAGTTTGACGGCAGCGGCCGTGCCCTATTTCGGCGAGCCGGGCGAATTTGCAATGGCCCACAAGGCGGGCGGAACCGGATTGTATTACTGGGCGCTGTTCGACGGCGCGACATCAACGCAAATCAATCCGCCAAGTCTTGCAAGCATGGATGAAATTCTTCAGCAATCAAAATTTGTGAAGCTAGAAAATGCTCCGTGTGCAGAGCACTTTGCCGCTTACGCTGTCACTCTGCCTGATCTGATGCAGAGTGTAGAGCCACTCTATCTGCGTCCGCCCGATGCAAGGCCAAGCGTTTCTGCCATGGTCTCAACTGCCCATGTACGCATCGCAACCGCAACCGACATTCCCGCAATCGCTGACATCCACGCCAGCAGTTTTGCCAAGGGCTGGACGGTTGCCGATCTGACTTCAACACTGTCGTTGCCGGGATCAACTGCTCTCGTCGTCGAACTCATGGGTACGATCTATGGCTTTGTGCAATTCCAATGGGTCAAGGGAGAGGCGGAGATCCACACGATTTGCGTGCTTGCGAACTATCGCCGACAACATTTCGCGCGAGACTTGATGCATGGCTTGATCAGCCATCTGCAAGACATGGGCACAACACGGTTGTTTCTGGAAGTTGCCGAGAATAATCATGCAGCGCGCGGGTTTTATGATCGTCTGGGTTTTGCGACTTCGGGGCTGCGAAGGGGCTATTACGCTGATGGCCAGAATGCGGTGACCATGGTCAAGGAGTTGACGCCTTGATCAGCAGAGTATCGGCTATCTGCCGCGCCACTTGTTTTGTTGGCGTGACCTTGCCGCTGATGCCAGCGCAATTTCTGCTTATCAAGTTCTGGCCAGCGATGGCGCGGCGCTTGCCGTATCATTATCATCGGCTGTGTTGCCGCATTCTGGGTTTCGACATCAGGATCAGCGGCAAGCTGCCGGACGCTGGCCAGTGCCTGATCGTATCCAACCATGTCTCGTGGATTGATATCGTGGCGTTGAGCACCATCGCACCCTTGTCATTCGTGGCCAAACGCGAAGTGGCGTCGTGGCCGTTTTTTGGTTGGCTTGCAAAATTGCAGCGCACTGTTTTTGTGGACCGGGAACGACGCCATTCGACGAAGCATTCGCGATCCGAAATGGAGGAGCGTCTGTCGGCGGGAGATCGCATTGTGCTGTTCCCCGAGGGCACGTCACACGACGGGGCGTCGGTGCTGCCGTTCAAATCTTCATTTTTTGCAGCCGCGTCATCAGCCGATGTTGCTGTTGTGCCTGTCACACTTGCCTATGCGCGGCACTGGAACCTGCCGATGACAAGGCGCAACCGGCCGCGCTTTGCCTGGTATGCTGATATGGAACTGATCCCACATTTGTGGGAGGCGATTTGTGCTGGGCCTTTGACGGTGCAGATTGTCATTCACGATGCACTTGATGCGCAAACGCGCGAAGACCGGAAGCTGGCTGCGGTCATATCACAGCGCGTGATCAGAAGGAGTTTGGCCGCTGCCCTTCACGGGCGGCTGGTTTTGGAGTAGCTGCTCGCTGATGACTGATACGCCTCCCAAAACAGCCTTCGTCAAAAGCTATGGCTGCCAGATGAATGTCTATGACTCCACCCGCATGCAGGAATTGCTGACGGCTCAGGGTTATGCCATGGCTGATGCACCGGAGCAGGCTGATCTCGTGGTGCTCAACACCTGTCACATCCGCGAAAAGGCATCGGACAAGGTCTATTCCGAGCTTGGCAAAGTGCGGGAGATGAAGGAGGCGCAGGCCGCCATTGGCCGCGACATGACCATTGCCGTTGCAGGCTGTGTGGCGCAGGCCGAAGGGGCCGAGATTGCGCGGCGGGTGAAGGCGGTTGATCTGGTGTTCGGGCCGCAGACCTATCACCGCCTGCCCCAGATGTTGAAGGCGCGGACGGAGACAGGTCGCACCGTCATTGAAACCGAATTTCCCACCGATGACAAATTCGAAGGTCTTGGCGGGGCTGCGTCACGCCGGGCGCTGAAACATGGCGTGGCCGCTTTCCTCACCGTGCAGGAGGGTTGTGACAAGTTCTGTTCGTTCTGCGTGGTGCCCTACACGCGGGGTGCCGAATTCTCGCGGTCCGTGGCGCAGGTCATCGACGAAGCCCGTGCCCTTGCTGAAAGTGGCGTCAAGGAATTGACCTTGCTTGGTCAGAATGTGAATGCCTATCGCGGCAAGGGCAAGAATGGCGTTGCAGCAAGTCTGGCGCGGCTTGTTGCCGAACTGTCATCGGTGGATGGTATCGAACGCATTCGTTACACCACCAGCCACCCGAGAGACATGACTGACGATTTGATTGAAGCCCACGCAAACAACCCGAAGCTGATGCCTTATCTACATTTGCCCGTACAGTCAGGCAGCGACAAAATTCTGAAAGCCATGAACCGGGGTCACTCGGCGCAGAGCTATGTTGATCTGATCGCGAAGGTCAGAGACACGCGGGCCGACATGGCGATTTCCGGTGACTTCATTGTGGGCTTTCCCGGTGAAACGGAAAAGGACTTTGAGGCCACACTCGACGTGGTGAAAGCCGTTGGTTATGCCTCGGCTTATTCCTTCAAATATTCCGAACGTCCGGGCACACCCGCTGCGGACCGAAAAGGCCAGATTCCTGAAGACATGAAACTGGATCGTCTCTATCGCCTGCAAGCCCTGCTCACGGAACAACTTAACGACTTCAACCGTTCCTGCATTGGTCAGACGTTGTCCGTGCTGGTCGAAAAACCCGGACGCAAGGAAGGTCAGATGATTGGACGTTCACCCTATTTGCAGAGTGTACATTTCGATGCGCCAGACGGAAACATTGGCGATATTGTCAGTTGCCGGATTGATGCGGCAAAAACCAACAGCCTCTCGGCCACCGCTTTAATCGAGGTTGCAGCTCGTGACCACTGAAGGCCCCCCTCCCCCCCTTCGGGGTACTCCCCCAACAAGTTGGGGAAGATGGTTGCCCCGAGTCCTTCCCCAATTCATTGGGGAAGTGCCCGAAGGGCGATGGGGGCCTTTATCGCACCCGTGCGAAAGCCCCGCATGAGGCTTGACCCCGCCTCGTGGGAGACCCAATATAGGACCAGAGGAGACCGAACACACTTGAGCCCACCGACCAGCGCTATTGCAGCCCACCCCTTGCGCAACCAGCATCCGCAAGATGATCATTCCATCAGCCTCAGTTTTGAAGACAACCGCCTGCTTCCGCATGTCTACGGCGAGCATGATGAACACCTGGCGCTGATCGAAAACCGCCTTGGAGTAGCGATCACGCCGAAAGGCAACCGTGTGGCGATTCGCGGAGGGGCCACAGCGGCTGAGGATGCACGTTCGGTTTTGCTGTCGCTTTATACAAGGGCGAGCCGTGGCACCGACGTCACCAAGGGTGATGTGGATGGTGCCATTCGCATGATGCGTGCCAAGGACGAGGGTACGGCGGAAGGAGCGGTTAGAACACGTCGAAAGTCCGTCAATGCCCGAACACCCAATCAGAAACTTTATATCGAAGCCATTCGCCGCCATGAACTGGTGTTCGGCATCGGTCCTGCAGGTACGGGCAAAACCTATCTTGCCGTGGCCTGTGCCGCTGAAGCGCTGATGAATGGCGAAGTGGATCGTATCGTTCTGTCGCGTCCCGCCGTTGAAGCGGGTGAACGCCTCGGGTTCCTGCCGGGTGATATGAAGGAGAAAGTTGATCCCTATCTGCGGCCACTTTATGACGCCCTCTATGACATGATGCCACAAAGTCTGGTGCAGAAGGGTCTTGCAGAAAACCAGATCGAGATTGCGCCGCTCGCCTTCATGCGCGGCCGCACCTTGGCCCATGCATTCGTCATTCTCGATGAAGCGCAGAACACAACGCCGCAGCAGATGAAAATGTTTTTGACGCGGCTTGGTGAAGGCAGTCGCATGGTTGTTACAGGAGACCCGACCCAGGTGGACCTGCCGAACAACATGACGTCAGGACTTTCGGATGCACTTGGTATTCTCAAAGGTGTCAAAGGCATTGAACAGATTCAGTTTCTTGCTGAAGACATTGTGCGCCACCCCTTGGTCGGGCGCATTGTCGGTGCCTATGAGAAACAGGCAAAGAAAACCAAGCCGGTGAGATGAAGATTTCCATCGATGTGGAAGACGAGACATGGCACGGCATATTCGGTGTCGAAGGTGTGGTGACGCGGGCCATTGAGGCGACACTGCCAAATGATCCGCGCAGCATTGATGTACTGCTCACCAGCGATGCCGAGATGCAAACGCTCAATCGTGCATGGCGGGACAAGGACACGTCCACCAACGTGCTGTCGTTCCCCTCGCCCGAAATGCCCATACCCGCAGGCGAGGTCGCACATCTGGGCGACATTGTGCTAGCATGGACGACCGTGGCCCGGGAAGCACAGGAGGCTGGCAAGACCTTGAGCGATCACGTGACACATCTTGTGGTGCATGGCACGCTGCATCTTCTGGGCCAGACTCATGACGACGACGCGGCGGCAGAGTCGATGGAGGCAAGGGAGAAAGTGATTCTGGCGAGCCTTGGCATTGCCGATCCTTACAGCGCATGAGCAACGACAAGACACCAGAGCCGAAGAAAGCCCCCAACTTTCTCAACCGGCTGCGCCGCCGCCTGCAGGGCAGCAAGGATCTGCGCGAGGACCTTGAAAGCGTCATTGAAAGCCATGCTGTCGAGGCGGGTGACGGTGGCATGGCTGCCGATGCCCGGACCATGCTGGGCAATCTGGTCAATTTCCAGGACTTGCGCGTCAGTGACCTGATGGTGCCCCGCGCCGATATCGTGGGCGTGGAAGAGGGCGAAACCCTGCGTGCGCTATTGGACCGTTTTGTCGAGGCCAATCATTCGCGTCTGCCGGTTTACCGCGACACGCTGGATGACGTGGTGGGCATGATCCATGTCAAGGACTTCCTGCGCTGGATGAACGCCAAGGGCCGCACCAGCAAATCAAAATCTGTGGCCGGAATTTCGTTGTCAGCGTCCGAGTTGTCGAGCACGGTGAAGGGTCATAGTTCCATCATCCGCGATGTGCTCTATGTGCCGTTGTCGATGCCGGCCTCTGACCTTTTGTTCAAGATGAAGACCAGTCACGTGCATCTCGCCGTGGTTGTCGATGAATATGGCGGCACCGATGGTCTGGTGTCCTTCGAGGACATTGTTGAATCGATCGTCGGCGAAATCTCCGATGAGCATGACGATGTTGAAGATGAAGTGCTGATCAAGAAACAGAATGACACCACATGGATGGCCGATGCGCGCGTGGCCATCGCGACGCTGGATGACATGTTCAAGGTCGATCTCTTGCCGGACGACCAGCATGACGAGGCTGACACGCTGGGTGGCCTCGTCTTCGAAATGGGCGGTCGCGTGCCCGTGCGCGGTGAGGTGATCAGACACGCTTCGGGGCTGGAGTTTGAAATTGTCGAGAGTGATCTCCGCCGGGTCAAGCGGGTGCGCATTCACGTCAAGGAACCGGGACCTGTTGAAGATGACGCGGTGGGGCCGGAGAGCGGTTAGACCGGCCGCACTTCCGTGACTTCGGGCACAAAGTGTTTCAATAGATTTTCAACGCCGTGCTTGAGTGTGGCTGTTGAAGACGGGCAGCCCGCACAGGAGCCTTGCATGTTCAAATAGACGACGCCATCCTTGAAGCCCTTGAAAGTAATGTCGCCGCCATCCTGCGCCACGGCCGGGCGCACGCGTTGGTCGAGCAGGTCCTTGATGGTCTTGACGAGGGGAGCGTGTTCTTCGTCGAAAAATTCGCTGTCGGCTTCGGTTTCGGAAGGCGCTGACATGTCGGCCAGCACTGGCACGCCGGACATATAATGGTCCATGATCACGCCGAGAATGGCGGGCTTCAACTGCTGCCATTCGCCTCCAGAACGCGTGACCGTGACAAAATCATGGCCCAGAAACACGCCGGATACATTGGTGATGCCGAAGAGCCGGGCCGCCAGTGGTGATTCCGTGGCCTCGTCGGTGTTGCGAAAATCCCTGGTGGAACCCGGCAATACGGGTTTTCCCGGCAAGAATTTCAACGTGGCAGGGTTCGGCGTGGCTTCAGTCTGAATGAACATGGCGGGATCCTCTGAGCACTATATAGTTCAGTTTAGAATGATTTCAAAGTCCCTCTCCGTCAGTCGCTACGCGACTGCCACCACACGCCGCAAGCGGGCGAGGATAATGCGCTTTTCCTCACCCGCGTGCGGGAGAGGTGGTACGCGCTAGCGTGACGGAGAGGGAATTCTACGACTGAATGAATCCCAACAGTTTTTTCACATCGCGCAGAATAGGTGTAGCGATGGTGCGGGCGCGGGCGGAACCATCGGCGAGAACTTTCTCGATATGGGCTGGGTCGGCTTGCAGCCGCCGCATCTCATCAGCCACGGGTGCCAACTTGGCAACGGCGAGATCGGACAGCGCGTTCTTGAAGACAGAAAATTGCCCGCTGCCATAGTGCTCCAGAACGTCTGTCACCTGAGTTCCTGCCAAGGCCGCATAGATGCCGACAAGGTTTTCGGCCTCCGGGCGGCCTTCAAGGCCTTTGGCTTCCGACGGGATGCCATCGGAATCGGTCTTGGCCTTGCGGATTTTCTTGGCAATGTCATCAGCTGTGTCCGTAAGGTTGATGCGCGACAAGTCCGAAGGATCGGACTTTGACATTTTCTTGGTGCCATCGCGCAAGCTCATCACGCGGGTGGCGGTGCCTTGAATCACAGGTTCCGTCAGCGGAAAGAACTGGTCGCCAAAACCTGCCTCCGCAATCTCTTCGGCAAAGTCGACGTTGAATTTCTGGGCGATATCGCGTGTCAATTCGAGGTGTTGTTTCTGGTCCTCGCCAACAGGCACATGGGTTGCCTTGTAAACCAGAATATCTGCCGCCATCAGGTTGGGGTAAATGTACAATCCAACGCTGGCTTTTTCCTTGTCCTTGCCAGCTTTCTCCTTGAACTGGGTCATGCGGTTCAACCAGCCGAGCCTTGCCACGCAACTGAACACCCATGCCAGTTCCGCGTGTTCAGCAACTTGCGACTGGTTGAAGATGATAGACTTTTGGGGATCAAGCCCGCAGGCAAGATAAGCCGCCGTCACATCGCGGATGGCGGTTCGGAGCGCTGCTGGCTCCTGATGCAGGGTGATGGCATGCAGATCGACGACACAATAGATGGCTTCGTGGGTCGCCTGCATCTTGATCCAGTTGATCATCGCGCCGAGATAATTGCCGAGGTGCAGATTGCCCGTGGGCTGCATGCCGGAAAAGACGCGGGGCGTAAACTGGCTCATGGTGTGGACCCTTGATGGTGGTGGTGAACGGAAGCTTTGGACAGCCCCTGTTGATGCGGCGCTTCAATAGACGCGAATGTCAAGAATGAAAAGCCTTACCTGCGAACGGCCGATTTCAGATCGCTGAGGCGGAACGCTCCGGTGAGTTGCGAGGCCACGGCATAGCTAATGATTCCAGTCGTAATCAATAGTGCAAGGCCCCACAGCGATGCGGCAAAACCAGCACCATCGGCGTAGTTGTTTTGCAAGAGATGCAACAGGATAGTGAGCACCGCCGCCATCATGGCTGTGGCCAGCAGCATGCGGGGCAAGCGGGACTTGAACCGGGCGTCGGGTTTATAGTGCTGTCGGGACAGGCTAGTGCCCACCAGAAGAGCTGTGTTGACCCAAGCGGCGATGCTCGTCGCGGCGGCGATGCCGACGTGGGCGTAGTATTTGGTCAGCAGAAAACTCATGGCGATATTCACGGCCACAGCTGTGATGGCGAAGATCATGGGGGTGCGGGTGTCCTCTCTTGCGAAAAAACCAGGCTGGAAAATCTTGGTAACAGTGAAAGCCGGAAGACCTGCTGCGAAGGCAGCAAGGGCAGGGGCTGTGTTCAATGTCGCCTCTCGCGTGAACGCCCCGTGTTCAAAGACGGTGTGGAGGATAGGGCGCCCGATGATGATCAAGGCGGCGGCGGCTGGCAGTGTGAGGAAGAGGGAAAACTCCAACGCGCGGTTCTGGCTTTGCGTGGCACCGTCGGTATCGCCGGCGCGGAGTTTGCGCGAGAGTGTGGGCAGCAGTACCACGCCGATGGCAACCCCGATGACGCCCAGAGGCAATTGAAACAGGCGGTCAGCATAATACAGGAATGCGGCACCACCGGCAAAACCTGTCGCCAAGGCTGTCGCAATGGCGAGATTGATTTGCGTGATGCCCCCGGAAATGATGCCGGGGATGGATTTCCAGATGACGCTCTTTACGTCTGGTGTCAGTCTGGGAACGCCCAATGCGATGGGTACTTTCGCACGATAGGCGGCAAACATGACGAGGATCAATTGCGCCACACCGGCAACGGTAATGGCCCATGCTTGCAGGCGGCCGCTTTCAGCCGAATTGCCATAGCCCATCCACCAGCCGAACAGGTTGAACAGGATCATCACGATGTTGAGCAGAATGGGTGCTGCCGCGGGTGCGGTGAAGCGTCCGAGACTGTTGAGCACGCCACCGAACAATGCCGTCAAAGACATGAAGCCGAGATAGGGAAAGCAGATGCGTGTAAGCTCGGTTGCCAGAGACAGCGTTTCGGGATTGTCGGTGAAGCCGGGGGCGATCACCGGCATGATCCACGGCATCAGCGCCATGCAGACCCCGCAGAAAATCAGCATCCATGTGGCCATGACCGAGAACATGTCGCGGGAAAATGCAAAGGCATCTGCCGGACTTTTGCCTTCATGCATGCGGGAAAAGTGCGGCACAAAGGCGTTGTTGAAAGCGCCTTCGGCAAACAGTGCGCGGAACAGGTTAGGCAGGCGCTGGGCAACTACGAAGGCTTCGGCCACGGGGCCGGTGCCAAAGGTGAAGGCAATAAGCTGATCGCGGAAGAAGCCAAGAAGGCGGCTCAGGAGAGTGTAACCCCCCACCGTGCCCGCTGATTTGAGTAGAGACATTGCCGCCCTTTACGCTGCCTTTGCAGTCGGTGCCAAGACCTGCATGAGGGCCTGCTCGATTCTGCGGTGGCGTGCTTCATTCTCGATCTTGGCACCCGTCAGGTCGGTGACATAGAAAACGTCAATGACTTTTTCACCGAATGTCGTGATATGGGCGGAGACAATGTTGAGATTGAGCTGGAACAGCGCATCGGTCAGATTGTGCAGAAGGCCCACCCGGTCAAGCCCGTTAATTTCCACAACGGTGTGCTTGTTGGATGATGTGTTGTCGATGATCACCCGGGGTTCAACACTGAAAGCGCTGGCGCGGTATTCTGGCTTGCGGGCCTGAGCCATGGCGTCCTTCAACCGCATCTGTCCGCGCAGTGCCTTGGTGATGGTATCAGCGACACGCAGTGCCCTGCGCTTTTCATCGGCTTCATCGCCAAACTCGCGCTGGATCAGAATGGTGTCGAGAGCCATGCCATCGGTTGTTGTGAAAATCTGGGCCCCGATGATATTTGCATTGGCAGCGGCGCAGGCCCCGGTGATGGTAGCGAGCAGCCGCGGATGATCCGGCGCATAAACGGTGACTTCGGTGACTGCCGCAAAAGCATCAGACTTCACGTCAGTTGTCACATCACGGGCAGCGGCCCGGGCAATCAAGGCTTCGTGCCGTAGCTGCTGTTCCAGCGGCACGGTCAGCCAATAGGCATCGTAGTGACGACGAAGTATGATCTGCTGTTCGACTTCTGGCATTGCGGGATGTTTTGACAGGAACAGAGCATGGGCTTCGGCGATGCGTTCCCGGCGCGTGACGGAGGTGTGGCCGCCAGTCAACAGCGGCTCAGCTTCGGCGTAGAGCGTGCGTAGCAGCTGGCCCTTCCAGCCGTTCCACACGCCGGGGCCAACGGCGCGAATATCTGCCACCGTCAGAATGAGCAGCAGCTTCAATCGTTCCGGACTTTGCACGATGGCGGTGAAATCCAGAATGGTCTTGAAGTCATTGAGGTCGCGCATCTGCGCTGTCTCGCTCATCAGCAAATGCCAGCGGATGAGCCAGGCCACGGTTTCCGTATCGGCTGCCGATAGCCCCAGACGCGGGCACACGTCACGGGCAATGCGTTCACCTGCGATGGAATGATCCTCATCGCGGCCCTTGGCGATGTCGTGAAACAGTCCGGCGATGAACAGAGCGCGGCGTGAGGTGAGGGTGGGAAACAGTTTCGCAGAGAGTGGATGCTCTCCCGTGAGGGTTCCAGTTTCCAGCGACCGCAACACGCCGACGGTGCGGATCAAGTGTTCGTCCACCGTATAATGATGGTACATGTTGAACTGCATCATGGCCACGATCTTGCCAAACTCCGGCAGGAAGCGGCCGAGAACACCCGCCTCGTTCATGGCGCGCAGAATGGTTTCGGGGTCGCCTGATTCCGTGAGGCAATCCAGGAACAACGCATTGGCGCTCTTGTTGTTGCGGAGATGATCGTCGATCTGGCGCAAGTTGAGCCGAATGCCGTTCAGGGCATCGGGATGGATTTCAATTCCGAGTGCCCCTGACGCCTTGAAGATGCGAATGATATTGATCGGGTCCTTGTTGAAAACTGTCTCATCAATCAGAGTGATGCGGCCTGCTTCCAGTTTGAAATCTTCAGGCAAGCCGGTCGTTCGTTTTCCACGCGGCAGAAATTTTCCGATCATGCGCGAGAGCGATGGCGCATCTTTCAGATGCTGCGCTTCGAGACTGGCACAGAATATCCGCGTGAGGTTTCCGACGTCCTTCGCCACCAGAAAATAATGCCGCATGAAGCGTTCGGCATGCTTGAGGCCGCTGTGGGCCTTGTAGCCCAGTCGCTGGGCCAGTTCACTCTGACGGTCAAATGTGAGTTTGTCCTCTCCGCGCCGCGTGATGAAATGCAAGTGACAGCGCACGGCCCAGAGAAAATCCTCAGCCTTGCGAAAGAGCCGCAACTCCTCTCGGGTGAACACGTTCTTGTCTGCGAGTTCTTCCGTGGAATTGGCATTGAACAGGAACTTCGCAATCCAGAACAGTGTGTTCAAATCACGCAGTCCGCCCTTGCCGTCCTTGATGTCAGGTTCAACAGAATAACGGCTCTCGCCATACTTGGCATGGCGCTGATCGCGCTCGGTGAGTTTGTCAACAACGAACTGCTTGGCGCTTTTTTGCACGACACCTCTGCGATAGCGCTGGATGAGATCGTCAAACAGCGGGCGATTGCCGCAGATGTAGCGAGCCTCCAGAATCGAGGTCATGATGGTGTTGTCAGTTTTCACAAGTGCGATGCAGTCCTCGATTGTTCTGGTGGCGTGGCCCACTTTCTGCCGCGCGTCCCATAGGGCGTAGAGCAGGAATTCCACCACGCGATCTGTTTCCGGCGTCTTGCCGTCGGGCACCAGAAACAAGAGATCAATGTCGGACCCCGGCGCGAGTGTGGCGCGGCCATAGCCGCCGGTGGCGATGACGGAGAGTGCCTGGTCCGCGTTTTTAAGGCCGACGGCTTTGCAAGCCAGAGCGTAGAGACCTTTGATGATCGAATCTTCTGCCGTGGCGAGTGCTTCAGCACAGAGCGTGCCCTTGCCATCGGCCATCAATCGCGTTTCCGCCGCCGCGCGCGTATCCTGCAGGATGCCGCGCACGCGCGTGGACGCAAGGTTGCGCAGGGCCAGCAAATCCTGGTCATCACGCAGCAGGTCTTCGAAATGAAACGTTGCGCCGTCCATGGCCGTCATTGCCTTTGATCTCCCGAAAGAAGTCGCTTCAACTCATAGAGCATGTCATGGGCCTCGCGGGGTGACATGTTGTCCGGGTGCAGGGTTTGCAAGCGGTCGCGCAAGGCATCTGGTCTTGGTTCTGCTGATTTCGCTGCGACGTTGAACAGGGGCAGGTCGGCGAGGAGATCGGGCTTGGTTCCCTGGTCACGATGTGCTTCCAGCTTTGCAAGAACCTCCTGTGCCCGCGCAATGACGGCTTGGGGAAGTCCGGCAAGACGCGCCGCTTGAATGCCATAGCTTCGGTCGGCCGCCCCTTCTTCGACCTGATGCAGGAATACGATATCGCCCTTCCACTCCTTCACACTCATGGTCATGCATTTCAGGCGGTCCAGTGTGGCTTGCAAGGATGTCAGTTCATGGTAGTGCGTGGCGAAGAGAGCGCGACAACGATTGTGGGTGTGCAGATATTCCAAGGCGGCCCAGGCGATGGAGAGGCCGTCGAAGGTGGCAGTGCCGCGTCCTATTTCATCGAGAATGACCAAGGATTTTGGCGTGGCCTGATTGAGGATGGCAGCGGTTTCCACCATTTCCACCATGAAGGTGGAGCGACCCCGCGCCAGATCATCGGCGGCCCCCACACGACTGTAGAGCCGGTCCACAACACCGATATGGGCTTTTGATGCGGGAACATAGGCGCCCATCTGGGCCATCACGATGATCAATGCGTTCTGGCGCAGAAAGGTAGATTTGCCCGCCATATTGGGGCCAGTGAGCAGCCAGAGTGCGGTCTGGTCAACTCCCAGATTGCAGTCATTGGCGATGAAGCGGGAGGCACCGTCTTTTGCAAGGGCGGCTTCCACCACGGGGTGACGTCCATCCTTGATGATGAAGCTGATGCCATCATCGACGACGGGCCGTACGTGGTTTTGTTTGCGGGCCAAATGAGCAAGCGAGGACAGGCAATCGAGATCGGCCAGGGCCTGTGCGCAGGACGAAATTTCAGAGCGCGCGTCAATCACCTTCTGGCAGAAAGTGTTGAACAGGTCCATCTCGATGGCGAGTGCGCGTTCAGCAGCATGGGAGATTTTCTGTTCGAGGCTGGCCAGTTCCGCCGTTGAAAAGCGCATGGCGCCTGCCATGGTCTGGCGGTGGAAGAAGGTGATTTCACCTGATGGGTCCTTCATGCCATCGGCTTGTGCCTGCGGCACTTCGATGTAGTAGCCGAGGATGTTGTTGTGCTTGACCTTGAGATTCTTGAGACCCGTGATGCTGGCGTAGTGTGATTGCAAACCTGCGATGACACTGCGCGTTTCATCGCGCAATTTGCGGGAAATTTCCAATTCAGAATCATAACTTGTGGCGACGAAGCCGCCATCCCGCGCCATCAGTGGCAGGGTTTCAGCGAGTGCGCGTTGCAATTCGTAGGCGAGGTCGAGGGGGGCCTGCACCAATGTGCCTATGTTTGCACCAATGACCGGTGGCAAGGAGAGTCGTGCCAGTTCAGAAGCAATGGCATGGGCGCGGGCGATGCCCATGGCGAGGGCCGCGAGATCGCGGGGTGAGGCGCGTTTGGCGGTGACTCGTGCAAGTGCCCGTTCAATGTCCGGCGCTTGCGAAAGGCTTTCGCGCATGTCCGCCGTCAATTGCTCCTGCTCGTGGAAAAAGCTGACACCATCCAGTCGCTCGTTGATGGCGTCGGCGCGTGCGAGGGGACGCGACATGAGGGATGCGAGACGGCGTGATCCTGCTGAAGTGACGGTCTCGTCCATCACATCGAGCAGGCTGCCGGAACGCGTGCCTTGCATTGACCTTGAAAGCTCGAGGTTGGTGCGTGTCGCTGCATCAATCAACAATCCCTCGCCAGCGGCCTCGCGGCGGGGAACCCGGAGATGGGGCACTGATCCGATTTGCGTGAGGTTGATGTAGTCGAGCAGGCTTCCGAGGGCCGCCACTTCGGCGCGGGAGAATTCGGCAAAGCCCGCCGTGGTCGCCACGTTGAAATGCTGCGTCAATCGCAGTTCCGCCGTCTGGCTGTCAAAACGGCTTTGCGGCAGGGGTGTGGGGGCGGCACCTGTGATGGCGATGGCCTGTTTGATCGCGGCATCGTCGAGGAGATGATCCGCCAGCACCACTTCCGATGGTGCAATGCGGGCCATGTCGGCGGCGAGGCGTGTTGATGTGGTGGCTGTAACCGCAAAATCGCCTGTGGAGATATCGGCATAGGCGATGGCCATGTCGCCTGAGCTTTTCAGCAAGACGAGTGCGGCCAGATGGTTTGTCGAACGCACATCAAGCAGCGAGTCTTCCGTCAGTGTTCCCGGCGTGATCAGTCTGACCACATCGCGTTTGACGACAGACTTGGCACCGCGTTTCCTGGCTTCAGCCGGGTCTTCCAGTTGTTCGCACACGGCCACGCGGTGGCCATGGCGGATCAGCTTTTGCAGATAGTGATCCATGGCGTGGACGGGAACACCGCACATGGGGATGTCATCACCTTGGTGCTTGCCGCGTTTGGTGAGGGCAATACCGAGCGTATGCGAGGCGTCCACGGCATCATCAAAGAACAGCTCATAGAAATCGCCCATGCGATAGAACAGCAGGGAACCCGGATTGGCCGCTTTCACGGCCAAGTATTGCGCCATCATCGGCGTTATGGTTGTGGGGGTTGTATCCATGATCTGCTGCGCAAGTGTTTTCACGGGTTGCGGACAGCAATTCAAGCCTCTAGTTTCGTTACTCCCGACAATCCTCCGAAAGACCGCTCCCATCATGGCCACACCGCCCCGCAAAGCCCCCCGCCGCTCTTCGGTGACGGATGAGGAGGCCCTGCAATTCCACCAGCGCGGCAAGCCGGGAAAGCTTGAGATCAACCCCACGAAGCCCATGGCGACCCAGCGTGACCTGTCGCTGGCCTACAGCCCCGGTGTGGCTGCACCCGTGCGGCGCATCGCTGAAAACCCGGATACGGCCTATGACTACACAGCCAAGGGAAACCTGGTCGCAGTGATTTCGAACGGCACGGCTATTCTCGGTTTGGGTGATTTGGGTGCCCTGGCTTCAAAACCCGTGATGGAGGGCAAGGCTGTGCTGTTCAAGCGCTTTGCCGATGTGGACTCCATCGACCTTGAGGTTGATACCAAGGATGTGGACGAATTCATCGGTGCCGTGCGTTACCTCGGTCCCACCTTTGGCGGCATCAATCTCGAGGACATCAAGGCACCGGATTGCTTCATCATCGAACAGCGCCTGCGCGAGTTGATGGACATACCGGTTTTCCATGACGACCAGCATGGCACCGCCATCATTTCACTGGCGGCTCTGATCAATGCCTTGCAACTCACCAAACGGTCGCTGAGGGATTTCAAACTGGTGTGCAATGGTGCTGGTGCTGCGGCGATAGCCTGCGTGGAACTGGTGAAGTCGCTGGGTGTACCAAACCAGAATGTCATTCTCTGCGATTCCAAGGGTGTCGTTTACAAGGGTCGCACCGAGGGCATGAACCAGTGGAAGTCGGCCCATGCCATTGATACAGACCGCCGCACTCTGGAAGATGCCATGGAGGGAGCCGATGTGTTCTTCGGGCTTTCGGTTGCCGGTGCATTGACGCCGGACATGGTTAAGCGCATGGCGAAAAACCCCATCATTTTCGCCATGGCCAATCCAGATCCGGAGATCACGCCGGAAGATGCCTACGCCGTGCGTAGTGATGTCATCATCGCCACCGGGCGATCAGACTATCCCAATCAGGTCAACAATGTGCTGGGCTTTCCCTATATTTTCCGGGGAGCCCTTGATGTGCGAGCCAAGACCATCAACGACGAGATGAAGATCGCCGCCGCCAATGCTCTGGCAGAACTGGCGCGGGAAGATGTGCCGGATGAGGTGGCGGCAGCTTATCACGGTTCGCGTCTCACTTTTGGCAAGGACTATCTGATCCCCGTGCCATTTGATCCACGATTGATCTCGCGCATTCCTGTTGCCGTCGCCAAAGCTGCGATGGACTCCGGTGTGGCGCGGCATCACATTGCCGATCTGGACGCCTATGCGGCACAGCTTTCGGCACGGCTCGACCCCATCGCTGGTACGCTGCAAACGGTTTATGCCCATGTGCGAGCCAACCCCAAGCGCGTGGTTTTCGCGGAAGGCGAGGAAGACCGCATGATCCGCGCGGCCAATGCCTTTGCGGCATCGGGCCTGGGCACTGCCGTTCTGGTGGGCCGCGAGAGTGTGATTGAAGATACGCTGCGCGCCTCTGGCATTGAACTTTCGGAAAATGTCGAAATCACCAACGCGCGTATCTCAGAACGCAATGTGGACTATGCCAGCCAGCTCTATGCGCGGCTGCAACGGGACGGCTTTCTGCTGCGTGACTGCCAGCGCATGGCCAACCAGGACCGCAATGTGTTTGGTGCCGCCATGGTCGCTTCAGGCGATGCCGATGCCATGGTGACGGGTCTTACGCGCAACTTTTCCGTGGCGCTGGATAATGTCAGGCGTGCGCTTGACGTTCAGCCTGGGCATACCGCCATTGGCGTGTCGATGGCGCTTGTGCGCGGGCGCACGGTGTTCATTGCGGATACGTCAATTCACGAACTGCCGAATTCGGAAGAGCTGGCATCAATCGCGCAGGAGGCGGCAGGCGTGGCCCGGCGCTTTGGTTATGAACCGCGTGTGGCCTTCCTCAGCTATTCCACCTTCGGCTATCCCAAGGGCGAGCGCTCCGAATATGTGCGCAAGGCCGTGAAGGTTCTGGAGTCGCGGCAGGTTGATTTCGAGTTTGATGGCGAGATGGGAGCAGATGTCGCCCTGTCGCGCGAGGCCATGTCGCTCTATCCTTTCTGCCGCCTGACGGGGCCTGCCAATGTGCTTGTCATGCCGGCAGCCCATTCCGCATCGATTTCCACCAAGATGTTGCAACAGCTGGGTGGTGTTACGGTGATCGGGCCGTTGCTGACGGGCTTGGCCAAACCTGTGCAGATCGCATCCATGTCGGCGACGACGAATGATATTCTCAATCTGGCTGCGATTGCGGCTTATGATGTGGATCGGTAAACTTCCCTCTCCGTCACGCGTTCCGCGTGCGACCTCTCCCGCAAGCGGGCGAGGATAAGGTTCTTATTTCCTCGCCCGCTTGCGTCAGCGATGACGGAGAGGGACTTTGTGGGTCAGACCGGCGCACCATAGTGATTGAAGTAGCGTGGATTGATGTCTGAAACAGGAAGTACGATCAGCACATCGGTGGTGTTGAACTGGTGGTCGATCACGGCACCGTTGCCGATGTGACAGCCCAACCTGAGATAGGCTTTGACGAGGGTGGGCAGATTTCGGATGACGGCAGTCTGACTGACTGTTGCAAGCGCTTTGCGTTGCATTTCCACGTGCAAATGCGGCAGGGCGGAAACTGACCAGTCAGCGTGCATTGGTCTGGCGTTGGCAAGATAAGTCAATGCGTCGGCGAGTGCATCCACATCCGTGCCTTGCAGACTGGCACAGCCCAGCATCACATCCAGTTTGTGGAAGCGCACATAGTTCCAGATGCCCTGCCACAACAGTTCCGCCACGGGCTTGCCGCGAAACCCAGGTGCTACGCAGGACCGGCCCACTTCGAGAAAATTCAGATCGCGATGCTTTTGAAGGAGCGGCGCCAGATCAAATTCACTCTCGGCATAAAATCCACCGTGCCTTCTGGCCACATCCTGTCGCAACAGGCGATAGGTTCCAACGAGGGCTTGATCAGCAGCAGCCGTGTCATCAGTCACCAGAAGGTGGTCACAGACATTGTCGAAGCGATCCACATCAAGCCGCGTGGCCCTGGCCGCCGCATCGGGCTTTGCTGACAGTTCTTCGTAGAATACCCGATAACGCAGGTGCTGTGCTCTGCGAATATCTTCAGGCGTGAGGGCGAGGCGCACCGTCAGGCCATTGCGTTGGGCCAGGATCATGGTGCGCGTGTCTAGCAACATGTAGCTCATGATGCATCTTCAACATGCTGTGGTGACGGCGGTGTGACGGCGTCACGCTGCCTTGAGCCGCACCAGTTCAGCCAGTGCCTCATCAAGGTCAGCCCGGTCGAAGGGTTTGGGGAGATGACCATTCATGCCCGACGCCAGACAGGCGGCAACGTCTTCGCTGCGCACATTGGCTGTGAGGGCAAGAACCGGCAGGGGATGAAACGATGCCTCCGCTTCCATGCGACGCAGGGTTCGGGTGGCATCGTGACCATTCATGTCAGGCATTTCGATGTCCATCAAGACGGCATCGAACTTCCGGTCTTTTGCCAGGATTTCAAGGGCTGCCTTGCCGGAAGTGGCAAGGCAGGTGTCATGGCCGGCCTTGCTCAACATGGTTCTCACCAGGAGCGCGTTGACGGGCGTGTCTTCCACCAGCAACAGGCGCAATTTTCTGGTTTTGCGAACGGCGTGTGTGATCCGTCGGAGGTGGGCCGACTGATCGGCCACGTGCTGGCT
The DNA here is from genome assembly GCA_031398425.1 of Hyphomicrobiales bacterium. Classification (GTDB taxonomy): domain Bacteria; phylum Pseudomonadota; class Alphaproteobacteria; order Rhizobiales; family Aestuariivirgaceae; genus Aestuariivirga. Next base: position 22,460 of record JANNNG010000184.1, read on the forward strand.
GTCGCGCTCGGTCAATTGGCGCACCAGTGTTGAGCGACGGACGGGCTTCATGAGATAGCCCGTGGTTGGCCGTTGCAGCAGGGCTCTGCAACTGCGGCGCTCTTCCGGATTCAGTGTCAACCAGATTTGCGGTAAGGGCAGTTTCTTGCGCTTGCGGGCACGGGCCATGCGGCACAACAGAGTGGCCGAACCGGCATCAGTGATGATGGCAGTGGCACTACCAGTCAGTGCGGCAGTCAATTCAGCCCTGGATGCGCCGACAAGACTTGTCGAGCCGCCCTCGCCTTCGATATTCTTGCTGAGGTCATAGCGCATCATGGTATCGGGCATGGCGAGCACGTAGTGTCGGCCTGCCAGACGATTCTCTGCACGGTGAGGACCGATGACGGTCAGCGGCAATGTGACGATGAACGTGCTGCCCACGCCAGGGATACTTTCAAGCTCAATGGTACCACCCATGTTTTCAACGAGGGATTTCGAAATAACAAGGCCGAGCCCTGTACCGCCGAAGCGTTTTGCCGTCTGCTCATTGGCCTGTGTGAAGGCGGCAAACAGGCGTGATCGTTCTTCCTCGCGGAGGCCAATACCAGTATCGCGCACCTCCAGGCGAAGGGCAGTGTCTCTCATGGTGGCGCGGATGGAAACCCCGCCCGCTGCCGTGAACTTGATGGCATTGCCTGCAAGATTGAACAGCACCTGGCGCAGATGCAGATCACGAAACGGCAGCACATCTGGCACGTCGCCTGCAATGCAGGAGGAAATCTCGATGCCTTTGGCATGGGCACGGGGCGCCAGAAGTTCAGTGACGTTTTCAATAACAGCTGCCAAAGCGACACTGGCAGTCTTGTGTTGATCAGAATTTTCAGATTTTGCGCGATCCAGCATTTCGTCGAGGATGGATAGCAATGTGCGGCCCGATGCATGGGCGATGCTGGCATAGTTTTTTTGTTCTGCTGTCAATTCGGTTTCCAGCAAAAGCCCCAGCATGCCGATGACCCCATTGAGAGGGGTTCGAATTTCGTGACCCATTGTCGCCATCATGCGGGTGGTGTCGGGAGCATTGTCTTTTACATGAGCAGACAATCGCCGTCCGCGCAGAAGCTGGTTTTGCGCTCTGGTGCTGGTCAGCAGATTCCACATCACACCAAGCGCTGACAACAAGGTGCCGGAGACAAGGGCGGCACCTGCGAGAATGAGTTGTTCATTGAGTGCGAGTTGATGGGCAAGGCGAATGACACCCACCATCAGAACAACGGCTGCCAACACCAGCACAGGCCATGTCATCTCTGCATCATCGGCAGTGACAAGGGCTGTATCAGTGGCACGCCGCATGGGGTGCGATGGCTGGTATTTCAAACTGCTGGACATCAGACGCTTTCGTTTCCGCTTGTTGGGAAATTCTCGCGTGTTTTAGTTACATTTGAGCTTTCGTGGGCGTTGCGCCTGCATTCTGAGTTAAGCCCCGGTAAATGCTCATGCGGCCGCACGCATGGAGGCTGGTTTCTGGCGGTAGCTCAGGGCTTCAGCGAGATGCAATCTGGAAATACTCTCGCGATGGTCAAGGTCGGCAATGGTGCGGGCCACGCGCAGCACACGGTGGAAGCCCCGCGCGGAAAGGTTCATGGCATCCGCCGCATCACGGATCAAAGCCTGGCCCTTGTCGTCGAGGCTTGCAATTTTTTCCAGAACGCGGCCATCGGCTTCTGCATTGAGTCGCAACGCCGGTAGGGCCAGATCTGCAAAGCGCTGCTTTTGTATGGCCCGGGCTTTTGCGACGCGCAGGGCCACATCCACGCTGTTTTCTTTCGGTGCTGGCAGGGCAAGGTCAGACGCCTTGACGGCTGCGAGTTCCATTTGAATGTCCATGCGGTCCAACAGCGGGCCTGAGATGCGACCCTGGTAGTCCGCCGCACAGCGCGGGCCCTGCCGGCAGATATGGCCGGGTTCGCCGGTGAGGCCACACTTGCAGGGGTTCATGGCGGCCACCAATTGGAAGCGGGCGGGGAAGGTGATGTGATAATTGGCGCGGGCGATTTGCGTCTCGCCCGTCTCCATGGGTTGCCGCAACGCTTCAAGCACGCGGGACTGGAACTCCGGCAGTTCATCAAGGAATAATACGCCGTGATGTGCGAGTGCCATTTCACCAGGCTTGGCTTTCAGGCCACCGCCAACGAGGGCTGGCATCGAAGCTGAATGGTGGGGCGAGCGGAAGGGGCGGCGGCGAGAGAGTTGTCCTGATTTCAATTCCCCACCCAGAGAGGCGATGATGGAGATATCAAGCATCTCACGGGCCTCAAGCGGCGGCAGGATGGAGGGCAAGCGCTGTGCCAGCATGGATTTGCCAGCACCGGGGGGCCCTACCATGAGGAAGTGATGTCCCCCCGCTGCTGCGACCTCAAGAGCGCGCTTTGCCGCTTCCTGGCCCTTGATATCAGCGATGTCCGGCAGGTTCGGCTCGTCGGCTTGAATCTGCGGCTTTGGCCGTGTCAGCACCTGAGTGCCTTTGACGTGATTGATGAGTTGTATGAGAGAGTGAGGAGCGAGTATGTCCAATTCTTCCCCGGCCCAGGCCGCCTCAGACCCCGATGTTTTCGGGCAGATCAAGCCAAGAT
>JANNNG010000234.1:0-6821 GCA_031398425.1 Hyphomicrobiales bacterium
GGGGCCGTTCCCGCCGGGGAGATCGCTCATGAATGCTGTCAATGATCTGCTGGATCCCGTCATCCGCGCACAACTCGCCATTCTCGGCTTGCGCTGGGCCCATTGCATTTCCTGGAATGCTGTCGATGCTGTGCTTTACCAGCACGCCGTGGACAGGGGTGAAGCTCTGGTCACCGCCACGGGTGGCCTTGCGGTGACAACAGGCCAGCATACGGGCCGCGCCGCCAAGGACAAGTTCATTGTGCACAATGCAGCCAGCGCCACCAGCGTATGGTGGAACAACAATCAGGCATTGGAGCAGCACCACTTCGACACGCTCAAAACCGACATGCTGGCCCACGCCCGCATGAAATCCCTCTTCGTGCAGGACTTGCTGGGTGGAGCTGATCCGGTTTATGCGCTGGAGACTAGGGTAATCACGGAATATGCCTGGCAGGCCCTTTTCATCCGCCATCTCTTGATCAAGCCCACGACTGTCAAGACATTCACGCCAAAGCTCACCATCATCTGCTTGCCGACTTTCAAGGCGGACCCCACGCAGCACGGCACACGAACGGAAACCGTCATCGCCATCGACCTGAAGGCGGGTCTGGTTTTGATCGGTGGCACACACTATGCGGGCGAAATCAAGAAAGCAGTATTCACGGTGTTGAACCACACGCTTCCGCTGAAGGGAGTGCTGCCCATGCATTGCGCCGCCAATGTGGGGAAAGCCAACCACACCGCCATATTCTTCGGTCTTTCCGGCACCGGCAAAACCACCTTGTCCACGGACCCTGATCGCCAGCTCATTGGCGATGATGAACATGGCTGGTCCGAAAGCGGTATTTTCAATTTTGAGGGTGGTTGCTATGCCAAGGCCATCAATCTCACAGCGGATAAGGAACCGGAAATTCATGCCGCTGCTCAGCGCTGGGGCACGGTCCTGGAGAACGTGGCAGTTGACCAGGTCACGCGTGAAGTTGATTTTGCTGACACAACATTTACCGAAAACACCAGGCTGGCCTATCCGCTCCGGGCCATTGCCAATGCATCAACCACGGGCAAGGCACCCCAGCCAAAAGCCATCATCATGTTGACAGCCGATGCCTTTGGCGTCTTGCCACCTCTGGCGAAGTTGACTGAAGACCAGGCCATCTATCACTTTGTGTCGGGCTATACGGCAAAGGTTGCGGGCACCGAACGCGGCGTACTGGAACCCCAGGCAACCTTCTCCGCGTGCTTTGGCGCACCCTTCCTGCCACTGCATCCTTCCATTTACGCCGAGATGCTGGCTGAGCGCCTGCGCAGGCACAACGTGCCCTGCTACCTCATCAACACCGGCTGGACCGGTGGTGCCTATGGCACGGGAAAGCGCATTCCGCTTGCCGTCACGCGCGCCCTCGTCAACGCCGCACTTTCGGGTGACATTGAAACCAGTGCCATGCGCAGGGATGAAAATTTCGGCTTTGCCGTGCCCCTCGCGGCTGAAGGTGTTGACCCGACCTTGCTTGACCCCCGTGCATGCTGGCCGAACCCGAGGGATTATGACGCCTCTGCTGAAAAACTGTTGGCCTTGTTCGCCAGCAATTTCAAACGATTTGAAGTGATTGAGCAACGCATGGCAGCGGAATGAATCTATTCAAGCGGTCTAGCCTTTGCCGGGATGACGGTCATGAGTGAAACACAATTCTCCTCAGAAAGTCTCCAGAAAACCATGTGCAGCCTCCATCGTTGCTGCGCGAATTTGGGGCATACGTTCTTCCACACCGGGTTCACCACGCCGCGCGTCCATCCAGCCGAGATAGGCAAAATCCCGAAGCGCCAGAAACAGGTCGAGGTATTGTTCATCCCCTTCTGAAATTGTGCGCCGCGAGCGATAGCCGTCAAACAGCGAGGCCTTGATGACGTCGTAATGGGGCTCGGCTCGGTTCTTCACCAGTGCCGTGGCAAGGTCATACATCCGAAAACCAAAGCCTGAATCATCAAAGTCAATCAGGCGTACATCGGTTCCCGCGAGCAGGATGTTCTGCCGCACAAAATCTGCATGAATGAGACCATAGTCCGCCCCCGCTCGTTGCAGCGTATCAAGGTCAATGGCGGCTTTCCTGCGCACCTTGAAAAGAATATCGCGTTGTCCGGCTGAAAGTTCGCTGGCGTTCCAGAATGCACCCCAGAACGGATTATCTCCGACGAAACCTTCACGATCCCAGGCGTGCCGCACAAAATCTTCCGGCATCGTCCATGCGTCGGAAACACTGTGCATCTGAGCCATGGCAGCACCCAGATTGAAAAAAATCTGCGCCAGTTCTGGCTTGCTGCAACCGAGTGCATCCATGGAATTCCCAAGCGGCGTGCCATCCAGCCATATCAGCAGATCAACGAAGTATACCTGTCCGTCCATCGTGATTTCACTGAGGTGGGCACCATCGCCATTGGCCAAGGGCTTTGGCACCTTGAGGCCATTGGCCGCGAGATGCGCCATCCAGACCAATTCAGATCGAATGGCCTCTGGCTGATGGTAACCTGACCTGTGCACACGCAAAGCAGCAAAACCCGATGCTGTCGCCACTTTGAAAACCGAATTTTCCCGGTGCATGAAAAGGACTGGTGGCGCGGTGATGCAGGGCCACGACTGGCACGCGCGTTCGGCAATCCGCGTTGCGCGGCGAAGCGTGTCAGCCATTCACAGCGCCGTCAGGCATTCATCCAACGCCTGCAACATGATGTCGGCATCGGCTTTGGCAAAGGGCATCGGTGGCCTGATCTTGAGCACGTTGTACGAAATGCCATTGCTTCCCATCAGCACATTCTTCTGCCGCATCATGTTCACCACACGCTCGGTTTCAGCCGTTGCGGGTTCCTTCGTGGTCCGGTCCTTCACCAGTTCCGCGCCAATCGCCAGCCCAAAGCCGCGCACGTCGCCGATCATCGCATGCTTGTTCATCAGCTCTCGCAAGCCCTGTTTGATATGGTTGCCCGTCTCTTTTGCATTGGCCATGAGGTGTTCACGCTGCATCACATCCAGCACCGCATCCGCGGCCGCACAGGATACCGGGTTGCCACCAAAGGTGTTGAAATAGCCAAACGCCTTGCGAAAGGCACTGATGATTTCGAAAGAGGTTGCAACTGCGGCAACCGGATGGCCATTGCCCATGGGCTTTCCCATGGTCACAATGTCAGGTGCAAATCCCGCAAGCTGGTGTCCCCAGAAATTATCCCCGGTGCGGCCAAAGCCTGGTTGCACTTCATCTGAAATGATCACGCCACCCGCTTTGCGCACAACCGCGATTGCTTCATCCAGAAAGCCCTTGGCAAGTTCCGGAAAACCCTCATTCACAAACGTGGGGCAGATGATCATGCCGGAAACGCCGCAGCCGCTTTCAACAAGTGATGCGCAAGCAGTAGATACTTCTGCGGCTAAGGCCTTGGAGTGCGAAATCGCGTCACCACCCGTCGGGCGGTAGCTGTCGGGTGCCGTGACATGGCGGATGTGTTTGCCAAAACCACCAATGGGAGGCTTCGTCGTGGAAAGCTGCGATACGGCCGATGTATTGCCATGATAGGTGTGGTTGGTGGCAATGATCCCCGTCTTGCCCGTCACGGCCTGGGCCATTCGCAATGCGATGTCGTTGGCCTCGCTGCCCGTGCACACCATGATGGCCGATGAGATGTTGGACGTGAACGTGCCCATCAACCGTTCAACATAGTTGAGAATGCCTTCATGCAGATAGCGCGTATGGGTGTTGAGTGTTGCCGCCTGTCTGCAGATGGCTTCCACAACATGGGGGTGGCAATGGCCCACGTGCGGCACATTGTTGTAGCAATCCAGATAACGCCTGCCCGCCGCATCCGTCAGCCACACGCCCTTGCCACTGACGATATGAACGGGGTCATCGTAGAACAACCGCACATTGGGGCCCAGAAGTTTCTGTCGCCTTGCCATGAGCTCTGCAAGGGCCATCAGCGGCCACCAGCCATTGCAATATCCAACGTTTTGATCATGACATGATGAGCATAGGCCATGTCCCGGACTTTTTGAACACTGTCTTTGGCTGCGGTCATTTTGCATGCGCGATTGGGCACCAGGTCAAGCCAGCACCTCAATCCTTGCCGCGTCCATCGGTACATATGTTGACAAATCTGATGAACTCGATGATGTCGGCGCTGACATGCAAAACCTGATCGCCGTATCCACATGGAGCATTCATCGCAAACTTGGCTATTCCTACGCCAATGGCCCCGCAGCCGCAGCACCCTTTGCGAAAGCGAATACCTGGGATGCTGGTGAGTTTGATCTCCTGCAACTGCCCCAGGAACTTGCAAGCCGTGGCTATCATCGCTGCGAAATCTGCCATTTTCACATCGCCAGCCTTGATCAGCATCACCTCGCTGAAATCAGCAGAGCCTTTGCCAAGAGCGGCGTGGTGATCCAGACCTTGCTGGTCGATGATGGCGATATCACCAACCCTGCAACGCGGAATCGTGATTTGCAATGGATGGCCCGATGGATTGAAGCTGCTGTTCCGCTGGGTGCCGAACATGTGCGCGTCATTGCAGGCAAGGCCTCGCCTTCAGCCGAAGCCCTGGCCCTTTCGATTGATGGGCTTTCGCGGCTTGTGGCGGTGGGTCAAAAAGCTGGCGTACCCGTGGTCACTGAGAACTGGTTTGATCTCCTGTCATCGCCGCGCGAAGTGCACCATCTGCTGGATCATGTGCCTGGCCTCGGCTTTCTGGCCGACACCGGAAATTGGACAGGCCCCACAAAGTATGAGGATCTGACGTCGATTTTTTCGCGCGCAACGCTCTGTCACGCCAAGGCCAGTCTGGCCCCGGATTACCAACTTGACGAAACGGATTTTTCGGCCTGTCTCAAGGCGGCAAGGGATGCAGGCTACACCGGTCCCTTCACGCTGATCTTTGCCGATGCTGGTGATGAATGGCAGGGCCTTGACGTTGAACGGCGATTTATCACGTCTAAACACGAAGGGACAGTTTGCTCTGCCGCAAACTGTCCCTGATCCTGAGCGACGTCACGTCTTCGCGATATCAACGTCCTTGGTTTCCTTAAGAAACAGGAAGCCCACCACCGCCGTGATCACGGCGAATATGATCGGGTACCACAGGCCCGCATAGATATCACCCGTATAGGCCACATAGGCCGTGGCAAACAAAGGCAGCATGCCGCCGAACCAGCCATTGCCGATGTGATAGGGCAGCGACATTGACGTGTAACGGATGTTCGACGGGAACAACTCGACCAGGAACGCGGCGATGGGTCCGTAGACCATGCCGACATAGACCATCATCAGCGCCACCAGTGCGATGGCACCGATGTAGTTGATGTTTTCCTTCTTGGCAAAGGAGGTCTTGATTTCACCCAAGGCCACAGTTGATGAACCATCAGCCGCAACAACCGGCGCACCAATTGAATTGGTGGCGGTCAAGGGCTTGGACGTCGCATCGGCAGCCTTGCGTGCTTCGTTGATGACCTTCTCTGCATCAGGGGCCTTCTTGTCGGCTTGCGCCTTTACGATCACCTCTGTCTGTTCCTTGGTCAAGGTCACGGACCCTTCGGCAACCACCATGTGCGGATAACCCGCAGCGGCCAGTGCCTTGGACCAGCCAAAGGCCGAGAAGCCTTCGATCTTGTTACCGTTGATATCCAATGTGGCCGGTGATCCGGCAGCACCGTTCGTCGATGTGAAAGAGATGCCGTTGGAGGTGAGCAAGCTCTTGCCCTTGTCACAATCGCCTTCAACTGTCACGCCACGGATCGGGAAGATCGTGAAGTGGCAATTCGCCGGATCAGCCGACACGGTAATCTTGGCGCTGTTGGTGAAGGCCGCGAGGTCCGGGTTCACGAATTCCGCGAGCTTGTGATAGATCGGGAAATAGGTGAGGGCCGCAATGACGCAGCCCGCCAGAATGATTTTCAGGCGCCCGATACGGTCCGACAGCCAGCCGAACAGGATGAACATCGGCGTGCCGATGAGCAACGCGATGCCGACGATGATATAAGTATCATCGAAGTTTGCCTTCAGCGGGCCACCGATGAAGAACAATGCATAGAATTGCGCTGTATACCAGACAACGCCCTGGCCCATGGTGGCACCGAAAAGCGCCAGCATTGCGTATTTGTTGTTGGGGTACCTGAAGAACGAGTCGCGAATTGGCGATTTTGATGCCTTGCCCTCCGCCTTGATGCGCTGGAAGACGGGCGATTCATTGAGCTTCAAGCGCACCCAGACCGAGAAGGCCAGAAGGATCGCCGAGCCAAGGAACGGAATGCGCCAGCCCCATTCGCGGAAGGAGGCTGCGTCCATGTTGTAGCGCAGCAGCCCTATGACGGCGAGTGCGAGGAAGAAGCCCAGGGTTGCCGTGGTCTGGATCCAGCTGGTGGCATATCCTCTGCGACCGTTGGCCGAGTGTTCCGCCACATAGGTTGCAGCACCGCCATATTCACCGCCAAGGGCTAGGCCTTGCAGCAAACGGATGCCGACAAGCAGGATGGGGGCGAGGTCGCCAATTTGCGCGTAGGTTGGCAATAAGCCCACAAGGAAGGTTGCCACACCCATGACCATCACGGTGACGAGAAACGTGTATTTGCGTCCCCAGATATCTCCGAGACGGCCAAACAGCAGGGCACCGAAAGGCCGCACCAGAAAACCAGCAGCATAGGCAGCGAGCGCACCCAGCAGCGCCCAGGTCTGGTTGCCCGGCGGGAAAAACAATGCGGCAAAGAATGGTGCCAGCGTGGCGTAAAGATAAAAATCATACCATTCAAAAACGGTTCCGGTGGAGGATGCGAAGATGACGAATTTCTCGTCCTTCGACATGGC
>JANNNG010000238.1:0-6069 GCA_031398425.1 Hyphomicrobiales bacterium
GCCAGCATGGCGATCAAACCAACAATATTCATCGACGGCGAAGCAGGTACCACCGGGTTGCAAATCCGTGACCGCTTGAAAGCCCGGACCGATCTGGAGCTTGTTTCCATTGATCCCGCACGGCGCAAGGATCCTGCAGCAAGGCGCGATATGCTGAACAGCGTTGATGTGGCCATTCTCTGCCTGCCGGATGACGCGGCCATCGAGGCCGTGGCGCTGATAGAAGCAGGCTCGAAAACCCGCGTTATTGACGCCTCCACTGCGTTTCGCATCGACCCCGACTGGGCCTATGGATTTCCTGAACTGGATGAAAGCCACGCCGACCGTATTGCCAATGCCGCCCGCGTGGCCAATCCCGGCTGCTGGCCGCAGGGTTTGATTGCATTGGTGAAGCCTTTGATCAGCGCTGGATTGCTTGATAGCGAAACGCCGCTCAGTTACGGTGGTGTATCGGGCTATTCCGGTGGTGGCCGCAAGATGATCGAAGACTATGCATCCAAGGGTGAGACGGCATCGCATTTCGCACCCTATGCCCTCGCACTCAATCACAAGCACCTGCCGGAGATGAAACACTATGCCGGGCTGACGCATGATGTCTTGTTTCAACCGGTTGTCGGAAATTTTGCTCAGGGCATGTTGACGACCGTACCGCTGCACCTGCCCGGCATCCAAGGTCGTGACATTCATGCCGCGATTTCTGAATATCATGCAAAGTCACGCTTTATTGCGGTGGCTGCTCTCAACGCAAATGAAGCGCTCGATCCGCAGGCGCTTAACAACAGCAACAACATGCGCCTCAACGTGTTCGCCAACGACACGCGGCGCCAGATCGTGCTGATGGCGATTTACGACAATCTCGGCAAGGGCGCTTCAGGTGCAGCCGTGCAAAACCTCAATCTCATGATCGGGGCGGATGAAGCGGCGTCGGTCAATTTGTAAGGACAATCAAGATGCAGAAATTTGACAAACTCACCGGTGTTGCTGCCCCCCTCAACATCGTCAACATTGACACTGACATGATTATCCCGAAGCAGTTTCTGAAAACCATCAGGCGCACGGGGCTCGGCAAGTCGCTGTTCTACGAAATGCGTTTTACGCAGGATGGCCAGGAGTTGCCGGAATTTGTGCTTAATCGGAAAGCCTATCGCAAGGCTGAGATTCTGGTGGCGGGCGACAACTTCGGCTGTGGTTCATCGCGCGAGCACGCGCCCTGGGCGCTTCTGGACTTCGGTATCCGCTGTGTGATCTCCACAAGCTTTGCCGATATCTTCTATAACAACAGTTTCAAGAACGGCATTCTGCCGATTGTCGTTACACCCGAACAGCTGAAGCTGCTGATGGACGATGCCGAGCGCGGCTCGAATGCCACGCTGACGGTTGATCTCGTATCGCAGGAAATTCGTGGTCCCGATGGTGGCGTGATTAAATTCGACATCGACCCCTTCCGCAAGCACTGCCTGCTCAATGGGCTCGATGACATCGGGCTGACACTGGAGAAAGCAGAGAGCATTGCGGCATTCGAGAAGAAGAAAGCGGAAAGTCACAGCTGGTTATAGATCGGCTAAAACGCCATCCCCACTCCGTCATGCCAGCCAAGCGCAGCACTTGCGAAGCGCGAGCTGGAACCCCGCTTTCGTTCGATGCATGATCTACGTCAAAGCGGGGTTCCAAATCACCCCGCGATAGAGCGGGCGTTTGGAATGACGATTTTTTGCATGTAACGGGCTTGTAGGTTCCAAAAATTTGAACGCCATCATAACCACGGTTCTCCCTGTCTTCGGCCTCATCGTCGTCGGCTACGTTCTTGCCAAGGCCAATATCATTGATGCGGTGGCGGGACGCGGCATCACGTTGTTTGTGTTCAATGTCGCCATTCCCGCCTTGCTGTTTCGCACCGTTGCCACCATGGCCCCGCAGGACGGGGCACCTTGGGCTTTGTGGTTTGCCTTTTTTGGCGGTCTGGCATTGGCGTGGATTGCAGCGGCTGTCGCGTCCAAATTCATCAGCAGTCTGAAAATGTCAGGCGGTGCGGCAGCCTCCATGGCCACCGGCTTTGGCAATCTGGCGCTGCTTGGCACACCGCTGGCACTTGCCCACTTCGGACCAGGCATTGCCGTGCCACTTGGCATGATCCTCTCGATCCATGCACCTGTGCTCTGGACGGCAGCCACCTTGCATCGGGAGCTGGCGCGACATTCCTCGACGTTTTCGTTGGCTGATACTGCAAAAACGCTGGGCAGGATGCTGGCCACCAACGCCATCATCCTTGGCCTTGTGGCGGGTGGTCTGTGGCGCTTGACCGGGCTTGGTCTCAATGTGGTTCCCGACAAGATGTTGTCGATGCTGGCCGATGCTGGCGTGCCGACGGCCCTTGTGGCGCTGGGTGTATCATTGGCCGCCTACAGTTTGCGCGGTTCATGGGGCGGCATGTTTGTGCTCATTGGTTTGAAGATGCTGGCCATGCCGCTGTTTGTGTTTCTGCTGGCACGATATGCCGTAACCCTGCCGCCACTCTGGATCAAGGTGGCCGTGCTGTTTGCCGCCATGCCCACGGGGGCCAATGCGTTCCTGTTTGCCCAGAAGAATGATGAGGCTGTCCCCGCCGTGTCGGGGGCGGTGGCCCTGGGCACGGGATTTGCTGCTGTGACCGCATCCATCCTTCTGTGGCTGATGGACGCCGGCTATATCTGAGGCCCTTGAGAACAATCACCGCCTCATGCAAAGTTGAGTTCATGCGCAGAATTGATGTTGTCATTGTGGGCGGAGGGATCGTTGGATCGGCATCAGCTCATTATCTGAAAAAGCTTGGTTACAAGGGTTCCGTCGCCATCATCGAGATGGACACGAGTTTCAAGCAGAGCTGCACCGCATTGTCGCTGGGTGGACTGAGGCAGCAGTTTTCCATGGCGGAGAATATCGCTCTGTCACTGTTCGGGCTCGACCTTGTTCGCAATCTCAAACGCGAATTCGGGCTGGACGCGGATGTGGGCTTCAGGGAGCAGGGCTATCTCATTCTGGCGTCACAGGACGGGCTTGCAACGCTCGAAGAAAACCATGTCACGCAAAAGTCCTGTGGTGCCGACACTGTGATGCTCTCGGCACCTGAACTCAAGACGCGCTTTCCCCATCTCAATGTTGAAGACATCGCAGCGGGATGCTTTGGTCAATCGGGCGAGGGCTGGCTTGACCCTTATTCTCTGATGGCGCTGTTTCGCAAGTCAGCTTTGGCACAGGGTGTTGAACTCATTGCCGCGCGGGTGACAGGGCTTGGCAACGATGGTGCGCGTGTCACGTCGGTGGCGCTGGACATAGGTGAAACCATCGCCTGCGGGCACCTCGTCAATGCAGCGGGCGCTGGTGCCGGTTCACTGGCAGCCATGGCCGACATTGAACTTCCCGTGGCGCCACGCAAGCGCTACGTCTATGTCATCGATTGCCCGGAAGCGCCGGAGAGCCTGCGCAAAGGACCGCTCACGACAGATTGGTCGGGCCTGTACATGCGACCGGAAGGGCGGAATTTTCTTTGCGGTAATTCGCCAGAAGAGGAAGATGAGCCGCATCCCGTTGATTGGGAAATGGACCATGACTGGTTTCAGGACCGCATCTGGCCTTGTCTTGCGACACGCATTCCCGTGTTTGAGACATTGAAAGTTGTCGGCAGCTGGGTCGGCCATTATGACTACAACACTCTGGACCAGAACGGCATCTATGGCCGTCATCCCGTGCTTTCCAATTTCATTTTCGCCAATGGATTTTCCGGTCACGGCATTCAACAGGGTCCGGCATCGGGCATGCTCACGGCCGAGCAGATCATCTTCGGTGAATACCGCAGCCTTGATGTAAAGCGGCTGAACTATCTGCGCATTCTGAAGCGCGAGCCGATGTTTGAAAAGAACATCATCTGATGGGTCGGGTCCTCTGCATCTCGTCGCAGACGGTCTATGGCCCGGTGGGAAATTCCGCGGCTGTTCCCGCGTTGCAAGGAGAAGGACACGAGGTGATGCAAATCCCTACGGTCATTCTCTCCAATCACCCCGGCCACGGCAAACCGGCGGGGCAAGCAACGTCTGCTGCTATGATTACGGATATAATCAATACGCTGAGACACATCGAAGCCTTCGATGGTTTGGAGGCGGTCATGACGGGTTACTTCGCTTCGGCAGCACAGGTTGTTGCAGTGGCAACTGAAGTCGCGTTGCTCAAATCCGTTCACCAGAGGCTCCACGTTCTCGTCGATCCTGTGATAGGCGATCATGGAGCGCTTTATGTGCCCGCAGATGTGGCGACAGCCATCCGCGATCATCTCATGCCGCTAGCCACAATCACCACGCCCAATCTGTTTGAACTCACCTGGCTCACCGGAATGAATGACATTGATGCGGCGGTGAAAAAACAAAACGTATCCGAAACGATTGTGACGTCAGTGCCTCAGGGTGCTGATGAACTGGCAACCCTGTTGTTTTTCGATAATCGCAAGGACTCCTGTGTCATGAAGCGGCGGGAACGCGTGCCCCATGGCACGGGGGACTTTCTGGCGGGCTGCTATCTGGCGCAGCGGTTGCAGATGGAGGCGTCTCGCGCGTTCGAGGCTGCGATGAAGACGCTTGAGGTCGTGATCAAAAGAAGTGCGGGCAACAGGGTTTTGACAGTGACGTGATGTTCCCTCTCCGTCATCGCTTCGCGATGCCACCTCTTCCGCAAGCGGGCGAGGAATTGCGTATCCTCGCCCGCTCGCGGGAGAGGTGGCACGCGGAACGCGTGACGGAGAGGGAATTCAGCAGTGATATACAAGCAGAAACCTACCCAAACGCCTTTGCCATCACCTCGCCCATGCGCCGTGCAAATCCGGCGGGGTCGGCAACCTGCTCGCCTTCGAGAATGAAAGCCTGGTCGAGCAGCAGGAAAGCTGCGTCAGAGACATCGCTCGATTTTGCCAGCGCCTTGATCAGTGCATGACCGGCATTGATCTCAAGCACGGGTGCGCTGATTGACACGCCTGAGTCTTTCTGCCGGGACAACAGCCGTTCCAGATTGCGGTCAAGCATGGCGTCGTTGACGAGGCAAACGGCACTTTCAGTGAGACGCCTGGAGACGCGCACATCTTTCACCTTGTCGCCCAGTGCCGTCTTCATTTTCGCAATCAGGCTTTCGGTATCGGCATCGGTCTTGATGTCTTCCTTCGGTGCATCGGCGGGCTTGATGTTTTCAAGATCGCCTGCTCCTTGCGTCACCGATACGAAAGGCTTGCCCTCAAAGCCCATGGCGGTCCGCACCCAGAATGAATCCACAGGGTCCGTCAGCAACAGGACTTCGATGTCGCGGGCCTTGTAGCCTTCAAGCTGCGGGCTGGCCGCGGCTTTCGCAGCATCCTCGGCGGTGATGTAATAAATCGACGTCTGGTTTTCCTTGAGGCCTGCAACGTAGTCCTTCAAGGTCAACACGGGTGCCTTGGTGGAGGCAAATCTCGCAATCTCGAAGAGCTGGTCGCGCCGCTCGAAATCTTCATAGAGGCCTTCCTTGATCACGGGGGCATAGAGCTCCCAGATCTTTGTGAAAGCGGCGGCATCCTTTTCTGCGAGCTTCCTGAACTCCTGCAGCACACGATTGGTGACGGCCTTCCTGACCGCCGCCACATCCGGATTGTTCTGCAACATCTCGCGCGAGAGATTGAGCGGCATGTCGGAGCTATCGACCACGCCGCGCACAAAACGCAAATAGGGCGGCAGCAATTGCGCATCATCGGCGATGAAGACGCGGCGGACGTAAAGTTTCTGACGGCCCTTGCGCTCGGGGTCATAGAGATCAAAGGGGCGCTCGCCCGGCACGTAGAGCAGCACGTTGTATTCATGGCGGCCCTCAGCGCGGTAGTGAATGGTCAGCGCCGGGTCACCCGCAGCATGGGCAAGTGCCCCATAGAATTCCTTGTGTTGCTCCGCCGTCACCTCGTTCCTGGCTCTCGTCCAGATGGCGCTGCCGGAGTTGATCTGTCTGGGTTCTCCCTCGCCCGTAAGCATGATGGGATGGGCGATGTGATCAGAATAGGCCTTGACGACACTCTCGATTTTCCAG
>JANNNG010000251.1:0-13235 GCA_031398425.1 Hyphomicrobiales bacterium
CTGGAAAACGTGCAGGCGAAAGCCTGGGGCTATCTTGATGTGCTGACGGGCTGGCTGGCCAGCCCGCAGTTTTATGCCCAAGTTCTTGCGGTTGTCGGACTTTGGATAGTTGCGAAATTACTGGCGCGACAAATTCTGGCTCGCGTGTCCTTGCTGCGTCAGGAGCCGATGGAAGGCCGCTTTCTGCGGTACCAGAAACTGCTGTTCTCTTGCCGCAACCTGGTTGAACCGCTGATTTTTGTTGGCTTGATGGCGGCTGCGGCTGCTGTGGCTGATGGTGCATTGGGTGCCAGTTGGCTCATTCGTATAGCGCAAAGCCTGGCGCTGGTGCGGTTGCTGCATGCTGTCATCATGCGGTTCCTGACGCACCCCGTGATCAATTCTGCTGCGCGGTGGATCGGGCTTCCCATCGCTGCTGTCTATGCGCTGGGATACTTCGAGGCTTTCACTATTGGCCTCGACAGCATCGCGTTTCAGGCTGGCAATATCCGGATTTCACTGCTGGCGTTGTCGAAAGCCGCGTTGTTTGGTGGCGTGCTGTTCTGGCTGGGTCGCACGTCGTCCACGGCTGGGCAGAAAGTCATTCGCGATCAACAATCGGTTGATGTGCAGACACGGGAGCTTGCCGCCAAGGCGCTAGAGGTTCTTGTCTTTGCGGTCGTCGGTTTGTTGCTGCTCAATATTCTCGGACTGGATTTGACGGCGCTTGCGGTGTTCGGCGGTGCTGTGGGTGTGGGGCTTGGCTTTGGCTTGCAGCAGATTGCCTCCAATTTCATTTCCGGAATCATTCTGTTGCTGGAACGCTCGATCAAACTTGGCGATTATATCGAGATGGAAGACGGCAAGTCTGGCGTGCTGAAGCAGATGAACATGCGCTCATCCGTGCTCGCCACCTATGACGGCAAGGAAATCATGGTGCCGAATGACCGGTTCATCACCACGCAATTCACCAACTGGACGCATGACGACCCGCGCCAGCGTTATGAGGTGGATTTTGCCGTAGCTTACGAGACCGACCTGCACAAAGTGCCACCACTCATCATCGAGGCAGTTTCGGCGCATGAACAGGTGTTGCAGGAGCCGGAGGCGCCGGATGTAGAGCTGCGCAGCTTTGGTGACAACGGCATTGTATTTGTCGTTGAATTCTGGGTGACGGGCATTGACGACGGCAAAAACAAGTTCACGTCGGAGGTGCGCTTTCTGATCTGGGATGCGTTGAAAAAAGCAGGCATCGCCATGCCATTTCCGCAGCGGGAAATCCGCATTCTGGGTGATAGCCTGCCTCTCAAAAAGGCAGGCAAGGCATGACACGGACATTGATTTCATCGGGTTCACAGTTCGAAAAGGACTATGGATATTCACGCGCTGTCGTGCAGGGGCCGTGGTGCTTTGTGGCGGGAACCACGGGATATGATTATGCGACAATGACGATTTCGGATGATGTCGCCGTGCAGACAGAACAGACCTTCTTAAACATCGACAAGGCCTTGAAGCAGGCGGGCTTCACCATGGCAGACGTGGTGCGTGTTCACTATTTGCTGACCGTTGCCGCGGATTTTGCGGCCTGTCAGCCAGTGTTGCAAAAATGGTTTGGCGAAGTTCGCCCTGCTGCCACCATGATGGTGACAGGGTTGATCGATGAATTCATCAAGATCGAGATCGAGGTGACTGCGTTCAAGGGATGACAATGGTTGTGATCAAAAAAGGCGGAAGCCATTCAGCTTCCGCCCTGTCAGTCTCTTCAGTGGCATCGTGGCCGGTTCCGGCTCTTGACTGTCCACCCTCCCCAGACCTGGGTTACACCCTGTGCAAACTTGGTCTTGTTGTTCTTGTGCGCCGGAAGCTGCATGAAAAATTCCAATCTGCCAAGTTAAAAAATGTCGAAGCTGTGACTTATTTGTCAACTCAAACTGCGGTTGTGACCTGACTCAGCTTGAGTTGCGGCAGCAAACCCTTAAAAGGGCCCGGATTTCATCGCATCTAGGGATTCTCATGCGCCTCTCGCAATATTTTCTGCCTGTTCTCCGTGACGACCCCAAAGAGGCGGAAATCGTGTCCCACCGGCTCATGTTGCGGTCGGGCATGATCCGGCAAGAGGCGGCTGGCAGCTATTCCTGGTTGCCCATGGGATTGCGGGTGTTGAAAAAAATCGAGCAGATTGTGCGCGAAGAACAGAACCGGACAGGGGCCATTGAAGTGTTGATGCCCACGCTGCAATCGGCTGATCTCTGGAAGAAGTCAGGGCGCTATGACGCCTATGGCAAGGAAATGCTGCGCGTCAAAGACCGGCATGAGCGCGATCTGCTGTATGGTCCGACCAACGAGGAGATGATCACGGATATCTTTCGGTCAGGTGTGCAGAGTTACAAAGACGTTCCGCGCAATCTCTACCACATCCAGTGGAAATTCCGCGACGAGGTGCGTCCGCGTTTCGGCGTCATGCGAGGGCGCGAGTTCCTGATGAAGGATGCCTATTCCTTTGATCTGTCACGAGAGGCAGGCCAGCATAGCTATAACAAGATGTTCGTGAGTTATCTCAAGACCTTTGCTCGGTTGGGACTGAAGGCCGTGCCCATGCGTGCTGAAACCGGACCCATTGGCGGTGACGACAGCCATGAGTTTCTGATTCTTGCAGAGACAGGCGAAAGCGGCGTGTTCTTTGACCGCGCGTTTTATGACATGGATTGGTCTGGCTTTGACATTGACTATGATGATGTGGCGGAAGTCGACAGGGTGGTGAAAAACTTCACGTCGAAATATGCCGCCACCGACGAGAAGCACGATCAGGCGGAGTTTGAAAGCAAGGTGCCGGAAAGACATCGCTTGACAGGACGTGGTATCGAAGTCGGGCATATCTTCTTTTTTGGTACGAAATATTCGGATCCTCTAGGGTGCCAGGTGCAGGGTGCGGACGGCAAGATGGTGACGTTACACTCCGGGTCGTATGGCATTGGCGTGTCACGGTTGGTGGCGGGCATCATCGAAGCGTCGCACGACAAGGATGGCATCATCTGGCCCGAGGCGGTTTCGCCCTTTGATGTTGGTTTGATCAACATCAAGACAGGTGATGCCGAAGCAGATGCAGCGTCTGCAAAAATCTACAAGGAACTAACCGCCAAGGGCAAGGATGTGCTCTATGATGACCGCAATGCGCCAGGTGGGGCCAAGTTCGCAAGCATGGATTTGATCGGGTTGCCTTGGCAGGTGATCATAGGGCCGCGTGGGTTGAAAGAGGGTGTTGCGGAAGTGAAGAATCGGAAAACCGGTGAGCGGCAGAATGTAGCGCTGGACAGGGTTGTGGAGCGGTTGACTGGTTGATGGATATTGCTTGTGGCTACACCCCCTCCCCCCTTCGGGCTACTTCCCCGGCGAAGACGCCGAGGGAGAAAAAATCAATGCTTTTTCCCTCGGCGTCTTCGCCGGGGGAGTACCCGAAGGGGGAGGGGGTTTCTCCACCCGCTCCAACTCACACATGACCGACGCGCTCCCCGACACCCGCCCCTTTGCTGGCTTTGAGTGGAAAATTGCTCTGCGTTATCTCCGTGCCCGCCGCAGGGAAGGCATGGTGTCCGTCATTTCGCTTTTCTCCTTCCTTGGCATCATGCTGGGCGTGGCTACGCTGATCGTGGTGATGTCGGTGTTCAATGGTTTTCACAATGCACTGCTGGATCAGGTGCTGGGCTTCAGTGGTCATGCATCCGTCTATCATCCACAGTTTGAACCCGTGCAGGATAGCAAGACCATTGTCGAGAAGCTGGAAAAAACACCACATGTGAAAAACGCCATTGCCCTGGTCGAAGGTCAGGTGTTGTTTTCTTCGACCAAGAACGCCACGGGAGTCCTGGTGCGCGGGGTCAATGAAACCGATGTGGTCAAGCTCAAGGGCTTGAACAACGACAAACTGCGCACGGCCATCCGCACGCCCAACGGGCTTGATAAAGAACCCAGTTTCGAGGGTTGGGATAAAACCAATGGCATTGCCATCGGAGAACGCATGGCGTGGAAGCATCAGGTGGGGCTTGGCACGACGGTCACATTACTGTCGCCGAACGGCCCGGAGACGGTGATGGGTGAGGTGCCACGCTCACGGGATTATCCCGTGGTAGCCATCTTCAAGATTGGCGTCTCAGAATATGATGAGAATGTCGTCTATATGCCCCTGGCGGAATCACAGGATTTGTTCGGGCTGGACAGCGGTGTGTCGCAGATTGAATTGATGGTGGATGATCCCGAAGCCATCCAGAGTTATCTCGGCGACATCCGTGCAGCCACCGGCAAGGACCTGATGATCCAGACCTGGAAGGACCGCAATCTCGCCTTCCTCAACGCGCTGCTGATGGAGCGGAACCTGTTGTTCATGGTTGTCATGATGGTGGTGCTGGTAGCCACGCTCAACATCGTATCGAGCCTCATCATGCTGGTGAAGGACAAGAGCCGCGACATTGCCATTCTGCGCACCATGGGGGCCACGGCTGGTGCCATGCAGCGCGTATTCTTCATCACTGGCGCTGCGATTGGCGTGGCGGGCACCTTTGCAGGCGTGCTGCTGGGCTTGCTGATCGCCCATAATGCCGAATCCATTCGCGCTGCCATTGAATGGCTGACGGGGGTCAATCCGCTGAACCCTGACCTTTATATTCTCTCCAAACTGACCGCCGAAATAGAACCTTCGCAAGTCATCTTCATTGTTGTGTTGACGCTGATCCTGACATTCCTCGCCACATTGTATCCGTCATGGCGGGCGGCCAAGCTCGATCCGGTTGAGGCGCTGCGCTACGAATGACGCTCAAGCCCGCCCTTGAACTGAAAAGTGTTACCCGCGTCTATGGCCAGGGCGATGCCATGTTGCATGTGTTCGATGAGCTATCGATCACGGTCAAAGCAGGCGAAGTGGTGGCGCTTGTTGGCCAGTCCGGCTCTGGCAAGTCTTCGCTTCTGCATATCGCGGGACTTTTGGAAAAGCCGACTTCTGGTCAGGTCTACATTGCCGGACAAGAATGTACCTCGCTCGATGACAAGTCGCGCACGCGCATTCGCAGGATCGGTGTAGGGTTTGTGTATCAGTTTCACCATCTGCTGCCGGAGTTCTCGGCACTTGAGAATGTGGTCATGCCACAACTCATTGCAGGCGCATCATCAACCGAAGCTGAAACCCGCGCCAGGGATTTGTTGGGCCGTTTGAAACTTTCGCACCGGCTGCAACATCGCCCGGCTGAAATGTCCGGCGGTGAACAGCAGCGTGTGGCCATTGCCCGTGCGCTGGCCAATCGTCCACTGTTGCTTCTGGCTGACGAACCGACGGGCAACCTGGACCCGGATACCGCTGCTTTAGTGCATGGCGAATTCATGCGCCTCATCCGCGAAGAGGGTTTGGGCGCACTTATCGCCACCCACAATTTTGACCTCGCCCGCACCATGACCCGCACCAAGGTATTGAAACATGGCAAACTGGTGGACGCTTAGTGTGATGGCGCTGGCCCTGAGTGTGTCAGCTCAGGCTGCCACACAGCCGGATCGCAAGGTTTTTGCGACATCTGTTTGTGCCGCAATCGATCAGGCCTCCACGGCCAACAACCTTGACCGTATGTTCTTTACGCGGTTGCTTTGGAAAGAAAGCTTGTTTGATCCCAATGCTGTCAGCCCGAAGGGAGCCCAAGGAATCGCGCAGTTCATGCCTGATACGGCCGACCGGCGAAAATTGGCCGACCCATTTGACCCTCTGGCTGCGATATCAGCCTCTGCAGCATTTCTGGCTGACCTCAAAAAAGACTTCGGCAATCTGGGCTTGGCGGCAGCGGCTTACAACGCGGGTGAAGGCCGAATCACGCGTTGGCTGGCCAATGAAAGCAGCCTGCCAGACGAAACCGAAGACTATGTGGCTTATATCACCGGAAAGGCCGCTGAGGACTGGAAAGACAAGGCCGCCAGTTTCGCCATGCCGGCGCTTGGCAAAACCGGTGACTTCACCAGCCAGTGCATCGCTCTTGCCTCCCGCCAGGTGAATCCGACACAGGTGA
Source organism: Hyphomicrobiales bacterium (assembly GCA_031398425.1). GTDB lineage: Bacteria > Pseudomonadota > Alphaproteobacteria > Rhizobiales > Aestuariivirgaceae > Aestuariivirga. Next base: position 6,018 of record JANNNG010000251.1, read on the forward strand.
GTGGTGTTCGGCGGGGAAAATCAGAGCCTTGGGGCGCGTTGTTGGCGGCGGACTTTAATGAGTCCAAGGCGCTGTCGATGTTCAAACGGCTTAAACTGCGGTTTCCACAAGTGCTTGATGGTGCCACGCCATTCGTAAGCCGCAAAAAAAATCTTTCGCGGGGCACACGCAAAATGGCTTTCGTGATGGTGGGAGCGAAGACGCGGCAAGCGGCGCAAGCCTTGTGTGTGAAATATGCTGCCGCCGGTTTGCCGTGCGTGGTGCGGAAAAGTTGATCCCGAGTTTGCGGTGACACCCCATCCCGGCTTCGCCGTACTCCCCCAGCTTCGCTGAGGGAGAAAGATGTGGATTTCTCCCTCAGCGAAGCTGGGGGAGTACCCCGAAAGGGGGGAGTGGGTGTATCAACCAGTCTCATGTCAAAGCCATTGCCACAATTCATCCACCTGCGCGTCCACTCCGCCTATTCGCTGTCCGAAGGTGCGGTGCAGGTAAAAGACATGGCCAAGCTTGCCGGGAAGCTCGCCATGCCCGCCGTTGCCATCACCGACACCGGCAACTTGTTCGGCGCTCTCGAATTTTCCGATGCCATGATGGAAAAGGGCATTCAGCCCATCATCGGCATGTCGCTGAAAGTTGATTTGAGCATTCCCGATGGAACACCGCAAAAGCAACACACTGGCATTCGGCAGTTCCATTCCCTTGTCCTACTGGCACAGAATGACGTGGGCTACGCCAACATGATGCGGCTCACCAGTCGCAGCTTTCTCGATGTGTCAGCGCAGGATGAGCCGCACGCAACTTGGGAGTTGTTTCATCAGTGTACGGAGGGTATCATCTGTCTCTCCGGAGGTCCATCAGGACCTCTGAATGCGGCCTTGCTCCAGGGTCAGGTGCCATTGGCGCATGACACGGCGCAAAGACTGCTGACTCTCTTTGGTAATCGATTCTACATTGAGCTGCAGCGGCACAGCCTGGAAACCGAGCGGGCAACCGAGAAGGGGCTGATCGACATCGCCTATGATCTTGGCATTCCGCTTGTCGCCACCAATGAAGTGTTCTTTGCGGCCCCCGATGATTATGCCGCCCATGACGCCTTGATCTGCATTGCGGAAGGTGCGGTGGTTGCTGCTGATGAACGCCGCCGTTTGACACCCGAACACTATTTCAAGTCTCAGAGAGAAATGGCAACGCTGTTTGCCGACATTCCTGAGGCCATTGAAAACACAGTTGAGATTGCTCAACGTTGTGCTTACCGCGTGCACGGCCGCAAACCCATTCTGCCGCGTTTTGGTGATGGTGATGAACCGGAAGAATTGACACAACAAGCGCGCATCGGCCTTGATCAGCGTTTGGCTGCCACGGGCTTTGCTCCGGGCATGACGCGTGAAGACTATGACAAGCGGTTGGAGTTTGAACTCTCGGTCATCATCAAGATGCAGTATGCGGGCTATTTCCTGATCGTGTCCGATTTCATCAAATGGGCCAAGGCACAGGATATTCCCGTAGGGCCAGGGCGCGGGTCCGGTGCCGGTTCATTAGTGGCTTACTCCACCATGATCACTGATCTTGATCCCTTGCGTTTCAATCTTCTGTTCGAACGCTTTCTCAATCCCGACCGCGTGTCGATGCCCGACTTCGATATCGATTTCTGTCAGGAACGGCGTGACGAAGTCATCCATTATGTACAGCAACGCTATGGCAAGGAGAGTGTTGCCCAGATCATTACCTTTGGCAAATTGCAGGCCCGCATGGTGACGCGTGACGTCGGCCGTGTGTTGCAGCTGCCCTATGGTCAGGTGGATCGTCTGTCGAAAATGATACCGATGAATCCGGCCGCACCGGTAACTTTGGGCAAGGCCATCGAATTGGAGCCTCGCCTGCAGGAGGAGCGCGACCGCGATCCTGCCGTGAAAGCGCTGTTCGACATCGCCTTGAAACTCGAAGGTCTCTATCGCAATGCCTCCACCCATGCTGCGGGCATTGTCATTGGTGACCGTCCGCTGGAACAATTGGTGCCGCTTTATCGTGACGCCCGCTCCAGCATACCTGCCACGCAGTACAACATGAAATATGCTGAAAAAGCGGGTCTGGTGAAGTTCGACTTTCTAGGATTGAAAACCCTCACCGTCATCGACAAGGCCCAGCGCATGATTCGCCGCCGTGTGCCCGGTTTCAACGCGAGCGCCATTCCACTTGGTGATGGTGCGACCTATGCCATGTTGGCGCAGGGCGAGACCATGGGTGTGTTCCAACTGGAAAGTGCGGGCATGCGCGACGCCGTGCGCGCCATGCGGGCGGACCGCTTTGAAGATCTGATTGCACTTGTCGCACTCTATCGTCCCGGCCCCATGGCGAATATTCCTTCCTATTGCGCCCGCAAGCTCGGCAAGGAAGAAGTGGTTTATCTGCACCCCATGCTGGAGCCGATCCTGAAAGAGACGTTCGGCATCATCACCTATCAAGAACAGGTTCAACAGGTCGCCCGCGACATGGCGGGTTACACGCTTGCGCAAGCGGACCTTCTGCGCCGTGCCATGGGCAAGAAGATCAAATCCGAAATGGACGCCCAGCGCGAGACTTTCATCAAAGGTGCGCTGGCCAATGGCGTCAACGAAGAACTGGCCATTGCCGTGTTCGACGCTTGTGCCAAATTCGCCGAATACGGGTTCAACAAATCCCATTCAGCACCCTATGCTTACATCAGTTATCAAACCGCTTACTTGAAGGCGAACTATCCAGTCGAATTCCTCGCTGCTTCGATGACGCTCGATATGGGCAACACTGATAAATTGATGTTGTTGAAACAGGAAATCACGCGCCTGAAACTGCCCATCGTGCCGCCATCAGTGAATGCTTCGGGCACTGAATTTGATGTGAGGGATGGTGCCGTTGTCTATGCCCTTGCGGCCTTGAAAAACGTTGGCGCGGGTGCTGTTCAGCATATGGTGGAACAACGCGGGGAGGGTGGACCGTTCAAATCGTTGGCGGATTTTGCCCGCCGTATTGATGTGAAGTCGCTGAACCGCCGCGCCTTGGAAAGCATGATCAAGGCCGGAGCTTTTGATGCCTTGACCCCCAATCGCGCTCAATTGTTCGAAGCAATTGATCAGATCATTGGTCTTTCAAACCGCGCCAGCAATGAGCAAGCCGCAGGCCAGAAAGATATGTTTACGGGCGGTGCGGTCTCTGCTCCCGAGCTTAGTTTGCCAAAGTGCGACAACTGGTTGCCGATGGAGAAACTGGCTCATGAATTTGAAGCCGTGGGCTTTTATCTCTCGGGCCATCCGCTTGATGAGTATGCAGGTGCGCTGCGACGCATGCGCGTGGACAGTTATGCCGAATTCGCAAACAGGGCGCGCAGTGACGGTGCCAAGGCCGCGCGACTGGCAGCGACCGTTACTCACCGCCAGGAGCGCCGCTCCAAGGCTGGGAACCGCTTTGCCTTTGTCGGTTTTTCTGATCCCACGGGACAATTCGAAGCCATTTGCTTTTCGGATACACTGAACGCCGCCCGTGAACTTCTCGAACCCGGTACATCCGTGATTGTGAGCGTAGAAGCGGATGTGGAAGCGGACGAAGTGAAATTGCGGCTGCAAGGTGTAGAAGCTCTGGACAATGCAGCAGCAGCCGTGGCGCAGGGTGTGCAGATTTTTGTGCGCGATGCAACTCCTGTGGCATCCATTGCCAGGCGCCTGGAGCGAAAGGGCAAGGCCCCAGTGTTGTTGACTTTAATCACGGAAAGCGGCCGCGAGGTAGACGTGTCTCTCGGTCAAAACTTCGTCATGACACCGCAGATCAAAGGTGCATTGAAAGCGGTCAACGGTGTGGTGGATGTTGTGGATTTGTAGCCAGACCATAGACGCCGCGTTTCACTTTCTGAAACCACGCATAGACATTGCTGCGAAGGATTGTGGCTGCGCGGTCCACCTTGGTTGCTGCTTTCACATCGCGAGGTCGTGACGGGCCGTTGGTTTTCAGAAACTCCAGGCATTTCGTTGCATCCTGACGATAGGCCGTCATCAACGGCACGCGCGTAGATCCACCAATATTCGGGTCACCCTTGCGGGCGCTGAATTCCTTCAAAAGCAGCCCACGCCGCCGCGTGTTGGGTCGCGGTGCGTAGGGCACAGGGTCAGCCAGAACCTCAACACTGCCCCCTGCCGTCACCACAATCAAACCCAACCCCAAACGCCGACACAACTTCGTCGCGTCCGCAGTCACGCTGCGTTTGGGCTGCGCCACGGCAATGTATACAATCTCGGCAACGGTTAGCCGATCTACTGCCTGGTAGAGCAGGGCGAGGGACATCGACTGTTTCAACTCCACGATAACAGGGAGTTCGTCACCGCGAACGGCAACGACATCACAGCCTTTAACTTCGGCTTTGACGGCATAGCCTTGCACTTCGAGGTATCGTTTGACGGGAATGTAGAGGTCGGTTTCGGGCATAGCTTGTGAATAGCTTGATTCGCACATGTTGTAAGTTAGCACCAATTGATTGCTCTGAATCACGCAGTTGTGCCAAACAGACAGGTCACCACCTAGGAAATCAGATGTCACTGCTATCCGATCTCAAATCAGCGAAAACTGAAGAAGATGTAAAAGACGCATACGCCCGCGCCATAGGCCTTAAGAACTACTCCAAAAATCTCGTGGACATTCAAACCAAAGAAATTTGGTTCGAGGCCAAGGAGGCCGGAACATCGCCCATTGCCATGTTCGCACAATTGCTGGTTTATGTGAAAGTTCGCGAAAAGAACGAGCATCTCCCACCATTTCTGGCAGTGATTGACCGTGAGAAAGCAGCCATCATGGAAACTGAGAGGGCCATGCCCCTCTTGCAGGACAAGAGTGTGCTTTGGCCGAAATCAGGTTCAAAGGTCGGCAAGGAATTTGTGGCACAAGTCGCTGCCTATGTGGCTGCGCATTATGTGGTTTACAACATTGATAGTAATGAAAAGGAGTTCATTCACGCGGTGAAATCCGCCATCAAGTCGGGCAAGATTAATCGTATTCAGATCACACCAGATAACTTGCGGCAGGTGTTTGACAAATGGATTGAATCTGTCGGCAGTGAGCTGGGCGGCGTGCCCGAAGCGGATTATGCGCTGCTGTTTTTTGCAGATGTTATGCATGACGGCAAACGTTCCACCATTGCAAATTTGCCGGCTAGGTTGTTGTTCGACGGAGAAAAGCCAGTTTTTGTTCTAAATGGCCAGCAATATGATTTGGTCAGCGATAGGGGCTATCGTAATTTCTGGGCGATTTATCATCGTCCACCAGACGAGGAATATCGCACATATTTGTTGGAACGGCGTGACAGTTTGTTGCCTCTGGATGAACGCAGTTTCAAGGGCGCTTTCTATACGCCGCTGAAAGTAGTCGATAAGGCTTACGATCTTTTGGCTGAGACGCTCGGCAAAAACTGGCAGCAGAATTACATCGTGTGGGACATGTGCTGTGGGGTAGGCAATCTGGAAGTGAAGCACTCCAACCACCGCAGCATTTTCATGAGCACTTTGGATGCCGAAGATATTAAAATAATGGAGGCAAGTCACACATGCGTGGCCGCCACCAAGTTTCAATATGACTATTTGAACGATGACATCAATGAATTTGGCCAAATCGACTATGGTCTCACCAACAAAGTGCCGCTGGAATTACGGCAAGCCATAGCCGATGCAAGGGCCAAGAGAAAAGGTGCGAAGAAAATTCTGGTGTTGATGAACCCTCCTTATGGTGAAACGGGAGCGGGTATTGGAAAGGGTGACTTGAACAAGAAGGGCGTTGAAAGGACGCGGATAAACAGTCTCATGAAAGGACTCGAAATCGGATATTCGAGCAAAGAGTTATTTGTTCAATTTTTGGTTCGAATACAGCAAGAAATTCCCCATTCTACTTTGGCAATGTTCAGTACACTCAAATATGTGAGCGCTCCAAATTTCGAAAAGTTCAGAGCATACTGGCATTCCAAGTATTTGAGTGGATTTGTTGTTCATAATCAAGTGTTTGACGGCCTTAAGGGCGACTTTCCAATAGGATTTTTACTTTGGGATTTGTCAAAGAATGAGCCGGTACGCGAAATTCAAACACAGGCCCTAGACAAAGGCGGCGAAAAACTTGGGACAAAACGCTTTTATACCGTACCGATCAAATCGCTTTTGAACGTCTGGATAGTTGGTCCTGATGCTCGTGGCGGACAGGCGTTGCCGCTATCAAACGCAATTAAAGTTTCAAATAATCCGCGCCCTAAAAAAATGTGCGAGGAGGCAGTGGGCTACTTGTATGCGAGTAACAACGATTTGCAACATTCCACTCAAGAAACTTGCATCACCTCCTCAATTTATACTGGTGGCAACGGTGGTGGAATCTACATTACGTCACAAAATCTCTGTCAAGCGGCCATCGTGTTTTCAGTGCGGCGCCTAATTAGACCTACGTGGCTAAACAATCGTGATCAGTTTCGCCAGCCCGACCAGCAACTGACTGGAGCGTTTAAAACTGACTGCCTCATCTGGATGCTCTTTAACGGTAGCAACCTTTCTGCCGGAGCCAACGGCCTGGAGTGGAATAACAGGGAATGGTCTCTCGTCAACCACTTCATTCCATTTTCCGAAAGCGAAATAGGTGCCAGTGGGCGGTTTGAGTCCCAATTCATGGCTGAATATCTGCGTGAAAAAAAGCTCTCCTCTGAAGCAAAAGCGGTCTTGGATGCAGGGCGCGAAATTTGGTGCGCTTATCATGCCGCCCCTATGCCGCGCAGAATCCGCGAAGACTTGAAACTGAACCGTCCTGATGTCGGTTGGTATCAAATCCGCAGGGCGCTGGAAGCTAATGCAGAAAATAATGTCACTGATTTTTCGGAGTTCAAGACTGCATACAACGCGTTGAGCGAAAAGTTGAGGCCCCAGGTTTATAGTTTGGGGTTCCTCAAGGAATAAGACGCACTACCCCCGCACCGCCCCGGCGTAAGCCTCCAACATCGTCCGGCTCATGTTGCCTGGCTTGAACGTGTATGGCCCGATCTCCGCAACTGGTGTCACTTCCGCCGCTGAACCCACGATGAAGCACTCATTAAACGTTGAAAGTTCCTCCGGCATGATGCGGCGTTCGATGATGTCCAAGCCTTCTTTTTTTGCCAGCGCTATGACCGTTTGCCTTGTGATGCCATTCAGGAAGCAATCAGCAATCGGTGTGTGCAGGGCACCGTCGCGGATG
>JANNNG010000273.1:0-19973 GCA_031398425.1 Hyphomicrobiales bacterium
GGCAGGCGGACAAGCAACCATATTGTTGGAGCAGAGTGCCGAAACCTTTGTGTTGAAGCCACAAAGCGGACGCGCCGATGAAGCCAGTCTCAACATTCGCGTTGCCAATGATCGTGGCCAGGGATTGGGCGATCATACGCTTGAACTGGTGCGGGCCAATGGTACGGTTGTCGAAACGGCTGGTCGCAGCAATAACTCAGGCTTTGTCACAGCGGTGTTCACGGAACAGCGCACGGCTGAATTGGCCAAGGAGGGGCAATTGTTTGTGCGTGTCCGCGATGCAAACGGGCTTGAGGTGTTGCTGGACAAGGAACCACTAAGTCTTTCGGCCAACGTCAATGTGAATCGCGCACTCGCTATTCCGCTGCAGGTGGTGCCACGGTCAGTGATTCAAACCGGTACTGTGATTTTCCAGAACAAGGAGCCCACGCCCAAGATACGCACATCTCTGGACAGGCTGGACATTAATGACGCGACCAAGAAGCAGTTGAGGGAGGGTGGTGTTGCTGATGTCGAGGCCATTCTCGAAACATCTTCTGAAATTCTTGCAAAGTTGCTTGGCAGCCCTGAGCAAGCAGAAACCATGATTGCCATGGCGAAGCGACTGCTTTCGGGCGGCGATGGAGACCAGGGGCTTGATGCGCTGGGCCTTGAGCCTGACTTGCGCAAGCTCGTTGAGTCCACCGGCATCCGCACGATCAAGGAACTGGCCGGCGCCAACGTCAGAGTTGTCGCGAAAGCCGTGGGTGACATGGCTCTGGCTGACAGTCTCATCGCCAAAGCTCGGGAGTTTATCGGGTTTCCACCGTCGCCTCCCGTGAAGACCGGGGGAAGCATCAAGAGAAAGGGCACGGCATGATCCTGCATTTGGTGCCCACTCCATGACGGCCACTGCCACGCGTGCTCTGATGCCCGCCCGCAACAGGGTGCCGCAGGTGACAGCAAGACCGCGCCAGATTGCAAGTTCGGCGGCGCGTGGTGAATCTTCTCGTGCAATGACGCATGCGGGGCATTGCGCGTGTGGGGGGAGTTGTCCAAAGTGCAAGGGTGCAGCGTCGCAGCGAGACCACTCCGAGCGGGAAGCAGATAGCGTTGCCAGCCACGTGCTCAGCTTGCCAACATCGCCTGCGCAATTGCGTGATCGCATGCGTGGCACCTCCAGCGTTACCTTGCAGGGAGAAAAGCCGAAGATAAAAAAGCAAGGGGGAGATGCCGATGCTGGCCGGGAAGCAGCCACTGATCTTTCTGGTCGCCTGTCGTCCGGTGCGCCACTCGACACAGCAGCCCGGAACTATTTCGAACCTCGGTTCAACCATGATTTCAGCAATGTCCGCATTCACCATGGCACTGAAGCCGCAGCAGTGGCAGATGAAGTCCATGCTCGCGCATTGACAGTCGGGCGCGATGTGGTGTTCGCCGCTGGACAGTATGATCCAAAGTCGGACAGCGGCCTGCATTTGCTGGCGCATGAACTGACTCATGTGGTGCAGCAATCAAGCGGCGGCAAGCGTTTGCAAATGCAACCCGCCTTGCCTGCGCAAGCACCAGCACCCATGTCGACCGGCACCGAGGCCGATGTCAGGGGGTTGGTCAATGATGTAATCCACATGTTCGATTCAAGTTTGGATTACTTCAGGCTGGCGCAGGTGAGCAGCACAGTTCTGGAGCGTGTGCTGACGAGTTGGGCCCGCATGGGAACCATTTACCCCGACCTCATTCAAACGCGCCTCAACAATGATGCCGCGCTGCTGCAACGGTTCAAGGATGCATACAAGACGGCACTGACTGTTCTCTTGACCAGGGCCAGTTCGGTCATACCAAACACGTCTGTCATACAGCTTTATCTTGAGAACCTTTATCGGTTGCCAGAATGGGCGAGACCGGACGTTGCCAGGCTTGGGCTGACAACGGATGTTCAGCGCCGGGCATTCATCACAAGCCTGACGAGTGCCTTCAACACAGCGAGCCTGTTTCAGGGCCATTCGACAATTGATGATGCAACGTTGCAGTCTCTGTTGCGATATCTGCAAACCCTCATCACCGACAGTCAAAATCTCCTGGCAGACAAGCTTGGCAATGACGCCACCCTGGTGCCGTCCTTGCGCGATTCCTATCGGACGGCTGTGGACATGCTGCTCAATCGCGCCAGCATGACGACTGGGCAAACTGTGCAAGACCTGTTCATGCGGTATCGATACGGAGCCCCCGCACTTATTCACGAATGGGCCGATCGTGAGCTTGCGGGCATCAGCGCAGCTGTACCACTTGGCGTTTCGGCTGATCCACTGACCGGAAACATCGGCATCGCGCTCAACGGCTTTCAGGTCGAAATTCAACCTGACGGAAGGCAGGCAGGCAGCGGGGCGATGACAGTGTGCAACATGCAATTCACCCAGATCATCGGCCATAACTGGGACGGGCGAGGCATCGTCACCAGTTTTACCGCACCCACCACCCCCAGCATCACGATCAGAACCGACTACGGCCCGGGTGCTTCAGCAACGGTCGCTTCAGGCTACGGTCGTGGCACGACGGCCGAGGACGTTCGACTTGGAAATACCACGTTGGGCTACCATGAAAAAACCCACAGCAGAGACTTCCTGAGTTTCATCCATAACAATCCTGCTCCTACGTTTACCGGAGCAGTGGGTATGACACGAAAGCAGTTTGATGCGGCAGTTGCGCAATATGTTCTGGACATGAACGACTACAGCGCCAGGATCAACCGCCAGTCTGAACTTGCCACGGATTGTGTTGGAAGCCCCAATATCGTTCAGTTCCACACCAATGCGGGAACAGTGACAACGGTTGCCTGCCCATAGGTAAAATTCAAAAGCATGAAACAACTGCCACGAGCAAAAGCCGCGATGCCGACCGCCAAGAAAGCAATGCGTCCTGCTGTGCGGGTGCACCATTCTGAAACTGAGACGTCGTCACGCAAAGATACTTTGAACCCGATCAACACCGAAAAACGCTGTGCCTGTGGTGGCGGATGCCCTCGTTGCACGACGAAGCGCAATTCGCAAACAACATCAGCCGGTAGCAATCATCACGAACATGAAGCGAAGGCCGTCGGGCAGAGCGTCATGCGTGCCGCCATACCTGCCGTACCGCGTAACATGGCGGATGGTGGTCGTCATACCGACAAAGCACTTAAAGGCCGGGTGCTTGTGAATACACGGGGTGGCTTGCAAAAAGCGCGCGGACCACCAGCGCCCCGCCGCCGTACTTTGGCGGCAACACTTAGTCCGGTTGTGTCGGGTGCGGCGCGACCGCTGACACAGGTGGAGCGCGAACGCTTCGAGCCTTTGTTCGGCTATGACTTGCGTCATGTGAGGCTTTATGGCGGAGCGCCTGCAGAGGTGGCTGCGGAGCAAGAGCATGCTCATGCCTTCACGCATGGCAGCAACATCTTTTTGTCGCGCCAGGTGCAACAGGCACCCGCTGAACAGAGGCTTGCAGTAATCGCGCATGAACTGGTGCACGTCTGCCAGCAAGCCGGAAATTTGGCTGCCAACGACAACCACATCGGTTATCAAGCCCGAGGTCCGCCAGATCAGGTATTCAATGTCACCGCTGCGCCGCGGCAGGTCATGCGGCTGGCGGAGGACGACGATTCAGTTTTACCGGCATTTTTGACCGACGCTGCAAGCGAGGTGGCGGAGTTTGCAACTGACACTGCCAGCGTGGTGGTCGATGAGTTGGCACCCGGCCTCATGGATTTTCTGCGCGGCGGAGCCTTCGGGCAACTGACGGAGATGTTCTGCGGCGGCATCAACTCATTGCTGGAGTCGCTGTTTTCATCGTTGGGCAACATCGATATCATGTCCGCAATCGAGACCACCTTCACCAGCCTGGCGACCGGCGTGCGAGGTGTGCAGGCAGCGATTGGCGGTGCAGCATCGGCTGCGGTGGGCGCGGTGGTGGGTCCGCTGGTTGAAGCCTTGAAAGTCTGGGGTGGCCCGCTGGTTGAAACTGTCAAGTCGGCAGCGGACGCCGTGAACGGGGTGTTCAGCACAATTTGGGCCGAGCTTGCAGTTCCGGCACTTGGCATTCTAGAGCGTATTGGAGGTGCGGTCTGGCAGGGCTTCAACGACCTCGTGGCTTGGGTGTGGGATTTGATCGAACCCATCCGCAACGGTGCTGAAACGGCATGGGAATGGCTGCTCGAAACATTCGATCTCGCCTGGGAAAGCAGCAGCGGCATCCGCGACTGGCTCGCTGAAACGGCAGACAGTGCGTGGAAGTCGTTCCAGGAAACCATTGAACCCATTCGCGGGCCACTGGAAACAGCGGCCAAGGTTGCGGTTCTCGTGTCACCCCTCGGGCCGATCGTGGTTCTGGCCAAGGTCATTCCGCCGCTGTGGGAGAAGATCACCTGGCTCTGGAACAACTGGAACTCTGAAGACATTCTCGTTCTGGCCCGTGAAACACTTCAGAACGACATCTTGCCAGGTATCATCGGTACGGTGAGCAGCATTGCAACCGCCATCGGGTCAGCGGCCACCTGGCTTGCAGATCTTGTCAGCGAATTCGGCAGCGCCATGAGCGGCGTCCAAGGTGTCTTTGGTGGCAGCAGTTGCTTGTCAGCCGTTGTCACCTATCTTGATGGTGTTGCGGCTCAGTTCGAGCGGCTTTCAGCCTGGGCGCAATCGGGTTTTGCGGGCCTGTCGGGTGCCTTGCAGGCGGTTTTCGATGCGTTGGTCGCGATTTTCCAGCCCGTGCTGGATTTCCTTGTGCGCCTTACGTTGGTGTTTGCCAATCCTCCGCTGCTGCCGATTGCCATTTCAGGAGCGATCTGGCTTTTGTGCCCGCCCGACTTGAAGCCGCCGGTCATCAATTTTATACTCGACCTGCTCATCGCGTTTATTGATGGTTCGACCCTGATTCTGGCTGGCCTCGGGCCCATGGCCATCGTTCTTCAGTCTGGCGTTCTGGGGTTCCTTCGCGAATTGCGGGGTGGGGCCGCCATGGTCGATCAGCGGAAAATTGACGCTTCCAACAAGATTGCGAACCTTGCAGCAGGGGGTGGAATCGCTTTCATATCCGGATTTGCGGTTGGGTTCCTGCATGGCGTCATCGACGGCATCATTGATCCCTTCCGGCTGATCTTCCTCATCGGGCAGGCGCTTGTGGCGGGTGCCCAGGCAATCAAGCGCATCTTTAACCCGGTTGTTCCAGCGGATGCTTCTGGCGCTACTGACACGGTGCCCGGTGTGAAAGAGAGCGGAGCCGTGCCGCCGTCCACTGGGCCTCCTGGCGCAGTGTCGGCAGGTGTCGAATCATCCAGTGAAGAATTGCCATCGCTTGTTGCGGTGCCGGGCGAGCGCAGCGATTCCGAGATTGCTGCTTCGATGGGTGCTGAAACTGCAACCGACATCATCGCTGAAACAGCGGAAGCCGGGATTGATGATGCGGCATTGTCCACAGACATGCGCGGCGAGATGGAAACCGAGGGCAGCAGCGTTCGAGGACTGGCCCGGCTGCTGGGTGATGCCTGGGATTGGGTGATGCAGGGCAGCGAAGGCCTGGGCCGCAGTGCCGCCAACGCCTTTGTCGAATTCATATTGCTTCCCGACTACCAGCTTGGCCGCAAACTCGGCTTTGTCACGGGTTTCATCGCCCTGCAGGCGCTGATCATCTATCTCACGGCTGGAGGATATGCTGCACTTGAAGCCACTGCACCTTTGTGGCGGCAGCTGCTTGCACTGTTCCTTCGCTTTCTTGATCTCGGCGGTGAAATCCTCGGGGTAATTGGAAAGGCGTTGAAGCCCCTGAAGGGTCCGTTGCTGGCCGGGCTTGGTGCTGCCCGCGTTTTCCTCAGCAAATTCCGATTTGCCCGAGGCCTGATCGAGCGGATTGAGCGACTGGCCGCAAAAATGTTCCGCTTTGGCGATGATGCCGCAGCGGCTGCAACACGCGGAGGCCGCGAAGCAACGGAGGAGGGTGGCGAAAGACTGGCGCGGGAGGGTGCTGAGGAAACTGGCGAACGCGCTTCTCGTGAAGCAGGCGAGGAAGGTGCCGAGCGCGGTACCCGCGAGACAACGTCAGAGGCGGCGGATCTTGCGAGAAAAAAGGCAATTGAGCTTCCGGAAGCTCTTGTTGCGGCACGTGCCATCACAACCAGCAATGACGTGGTCAATACCCCGGCTCCCGCCCTTCTGTTGCAACTCATGGCTTTGCGCAGCCGGTTCCGCTGGATCGACGGATTCCGGGTGACGCCGATGGCGATGCCCGGAATATTCAGCGTTGATATGCTGGCCAGCGTTCACAATGTGACACCGCGTTACAACACCTTGCCGACGAATCCGGCAGAAATCACCGCCCGCGTTGGTGCTTTACGCAACTCCGGAAAAATCACGGCTCAATCGCGGGTCGGACGAAGTGGGGCTGACACGGTTGCATCTCAAATCGACGACATGGAGCGTCGCGCATTGGCGGGGGATATTGGTGCGCAGGGTGAAATTGCGGCACTCGAACGAAAAGTGTTTGATCAGGGACAAACGGTGGAGTTGATTCCAGCGAGTGATATTCCTGGGCGCACCAGGCCCGACGTGCGTGCGCCTGCGCAAGGTCCCGGGCGGCAGCTTGCAGATATCAAGACAACAGTCGATGCGAGAAGTGCGAAAGGTTGGGAACGCTGGATCAAAGACCAGATCAGTAGCGTGAATACACAAATAAAGGATTCGGCCCTGGCAGCGGGTCGGCCCGGTGCGGCGGAGTTCCAGCTGTTTGGTCCGGCTTCTGGAAGCTTGCGATCGCAAACGCCGGATGATGTTCTGCGCTGGGTGCGCGGCAACTTCAACGAGGGACGGGGAAGAGATTTGCAGCGGGTTTCGATTTTTGCTGATGGGTCTTTGCTGTATGAGTTCACCCGTGCTGGCGATGGGGTTGTGACGCGGACTTTCCCGCCATGATGGTTTTGCGGTGCAGAATACCAAAGTCGCTTGCAAGTGAGGACATTGAACATGAATGAACTTCAAACGCTGTCATGGCGACGCGGCAAGGCCATTGCGTTCTGGTCATTCGTCGCCTGTGGCGGCAAATCCGAAAGTGACATCACATCATGCCCACAAGACTTGGAACAACTGTCGACGTGGCTGGCCGAGCGTATCCGCCGCATTGCGTCTTCGCTTGCGCCTTTTGCCATTCTGCAGCAGCTTGTGATCGAAACGCGTTCGGGAGGCGAAGCTGCATTCACGCTTCGCGGTTCGCACACCTCCATACAACACAAGTTTGAGGAAGTCGCCATACTCAATGATGACATTGTCGCTGCGCATCTATCGCTGGCGCTGTGTTGCACAGATCTGGACGGAGCCCGGTTCAACATTCAGAATGGCGCAAGAATTGTCATTGAACCAGCATTCGATCAACACGGCAAAGTCATTGCAAATGAAGAAATCAACATGCGGCTGAGTTTGAATGTTGACATCTATTCGCCGCGCAATCCATGTCCACAGCCCGACAACATGGCCTTGGCCAAGCTCAACGGGCCGTTACTGAGGGACTTCATTGCCCGTCTCGAAGCGCAAGTTCCGTGTCAATTTGAGTTGGCGTCGGGGGATGAATACAGGGACTTCATTTCCGGTCGAGGTTTTGAACTTGGATGAGAGGCAGCAACGGGGCCGAGATGTTTAGAGGTTGATGCCTGTCTACTCTATCGGTCCCAAATGTTTTGTGCCACGCTTCTGCGCGAGTTCGAACTGCTTCTGGCGCTCACGATTGGACGATTTCTGCGAATCCGTCAGTCTCTTGGCGCAACGCGGGCAGCACACACCTTCTTCGTATTGGGCCGAAAGTATTTCGTCAGACGAGACGGGTTCAAGGCAGCCGTGGCAGGTGGTGAAATCGGCGACTTGCAATCCATGCCCAACCGCAACCCTTTCGTCGAAGACATAGCAGGCACCTTGCCAGAGGCTATTCTCTTGCGGCACGTCTTCCAGATACTTCAGAATGCCGCCCTTGAGGTGATAGACTTTTTCAAAACCCTGGTTGCGCATGAAGCTTGTGGCTTTTTCACAGCGGATGCCGCCAGTGCAGAAGGTGGCGATTTTCTTGCCCTTCATGGCGTTCAGGTTCTTGTCCACCCAAGCGGGAAACTGGCTGAAACTCTCCGTATGCGGATCAATGGCGTTGCGAAAGGAGCCAACGCGAACTTCATAGGCGTTGCGGGTATCGATGAGGATGACTTCGGGATCGCTGATGAGCGCGTTCCAGTCCTTGGCATCGACATATTCCCCTACCACTTCGTTGGGGTTGGCCTGGACATTGCCGATGGTGACGATTTCTTTTTTGAGGCGCACCTTGAGGCGCAGAAAAGGAAGCTTTGGTGCTGGAGAATATTTCGGGTCAAGGTCAGGCAGGCCGCAGCAAGTGATGACTGCATTCAGCGCATGCTCAATCTGTTCCGAAGCTGCTGCGATGGTGCCATTGACACCTTCTTCGGCAAGCAGCACCGAGCCCTTGGCACCTGCCGCTTTCAACGCGGGCAACAACTGCTCGCGAATAGTGCTTGTGTTGTTGAGCGGATGAAAGCGATAGAATGCTGCAACAATGATGTTTTGTGACGTCATGGGCCGTGAGATGCGGCAGCTTTCTGCTTAAATCAAGTGCAGTTGTCACACGCTTGCAATGCAACGCAAATTTCGCTTTTATGACGGCAAGAACAAACAGGGAGTTCAACAATGAAATTCACAAAACGAGTATTACTTGTTACTGTGGCCGTTGCCGCTTTGGCTGCACCAGCTTACGCCGCAGATATGATCGGCAATTGCGAAGTCACAGGCCCGAAGGGGGCAATGTCCATCGCGTCCCCTGCAAAGGCGGGACAGTTCACGGTTGGCGTTTCACTTCCCGCCCCTATCTGGTGGAACGGGGACACACCGGAAAGCATCAAGGACGGCATGGAATATTGCATGGCGGCGGAAATTGCCTGGCGGGCGGGTTTTGACAAACTGGAAGTCGTGAACCTTGGCTGGGATGCCATGATTTCCGGTCAGACCTCTGGTTGGGACATGGTGATGTCGGAAATCTCGATCACCGACGAACGCAAAGCCGTGCATGATTTTTCCGTTCCCTACTTCAATTCGGGCATGGCCATCCTGACCCGTGCCGATGCGCCGGTGGACCCAAAGAAAATCAAGGATGCAAAAGTTGGCGTGCAGCAGGGCACGACAGGTGCCAAATTTGCCACCGAGAAGCTCGGCGTTGAGCCACAGACTTACGACGAGCAGGGCAGCATGTTCGCAGGTCTTCGCGCAGGGCAGATTGATGCCGCAATCACCGATACGTCGATCACCTTGGCGGAAGAAGTGGCGACGGCTGGCAAGTCAGTGGTGATTGGCCAGTTCGATACGGGTGAAAGCTACGGCGCAATCTATCCGAAGGGGAATGCCAACAATGCCACCCTGGACAAGATCATGCAGTCGATGATTGATGATGGCACAATCAAGAAACTGGGTGAGAAATATCTGGCATCGGCCTGGGGCAAGGACCCGGCGGCGATTCCTTATCTGACACCATGATATGAAGTCGGGCCGTCGCTCCAGAAAAGCGGCGGCCTTTTTGTGTAGAAGTTCAGCGCGACTTAAGTGGTACGCGTCGGAGTGACGATGGCGATACCTCGTTCGAACATGCCTGCACCTGCAAATGGGTGGGTGATTGCTGCGATTGTTGCAGCCTGCCTTTGTGTTCTGGCCTCGGTTCTTTCGGTTCGACTGGTGCTGAAGGCCATTGCTGACCTGGGTGCTGCACAGGGTGCCTTTTACTTAATTGCCGCTCTGATTGTTGCAGCGACAGCGCTTTTGTTCTGGCCTGCGTGGCAATCATTTCAATTCACCCGTTCTGCGGCTTCGGCGCAACGACTTGATGATGCTGTGCAGGCCCGCATCGCCACGGCAGCGGCACGGGACAAGGCGCAGATCACGCTGGGGTGGAGTGTTTTGGCACTCATCGTGGTTGGGTTTCTCAGCTTCATTTTCATGAATGATGTCGCTGTGGGGCGGACGTTTTTTCTGTTGCCACTGATGCAATCAAAATGGTGGTTGGTGGCGTCAAAGTTCATAACGGTCAATATCTTTGTTTTCGTTGTTGCGGAAATCCTGGTGCTCATCTGGGGGTTGATGGTGGCACTCATGCGTCTGATGCCGGGGCCTGCGGGCCAGCCCATTCGAGCACTTGCCACACTCTATTGTGATGTGTTTCGCGGGCTTCCAGGCATTGTGACGCTGTATCTCATCGCCTTCGGCATTCCGACGTCCGGCATTCCTGATCTGGTGACACCGCACGTCTACGGCTTATTTTATGACATGTCGGCGATGACGCCGCAGGAGGTGAAGACGGCGCTGCGAATTCCGGTTTGGTGGTGGTGTGTGCTGGCGTTAACATTGACCTATGGGGCCTATGTGGCTGAGGTGTACCGCGCCGGCATCGAGAGCATTCACTGGAGCCAGATTTCGGCGGCACGTTCCCTAGGCTTGAGCTACATGCAGACCATGCGGCATGTGGTGGTGCCGCAGGCAGTGCGGCGGATTATGGCACCTCTGCTCAACGACTTCATCGGTTTGCAGAAGGATACTGCCCTTGTGCAGGTGGTCGGGCTCACGGATGCTTTCAACCAGTCGAAAATCATTGCGGCGAATGCTTTCAATCTTTCGGCTGTGACCGTTGTCGCGATTCTGTTTGTCCTCATCACAATTCCGCAGGCGCGCCTTGTCGACCATCTCCTGGAAAAAGATGCAGCGCGCATGAAAGCCGGAGGTTGAGCGAATGGCCTTCCTCGAAATACTCAACGTGGAAAAACACTTCGGCCCGGTGCAGGTGTTGCGCGGTTTGAACTTGAATGCAGAGGAGCATCAAGTCATCTGCCTCATCGGCCCCTCGGGCTGTGGCAAGTCCACGCTGCTGCGCTGCATCAACCAGCTTGAACCCATCCAATCAGGCGAAATTCGCATGGAAGGGGATCGCGTGTCGGGTCCAGGCGTCGATGTCAATCGTCTGCGGCAGCAGGTTGGCATCGTGTTTCAAAGCTTCAATCTGTTCCCGCACATGAATGTGCTGGAGAATGTGATTCTGGCACCGATGAAGGTTTTGAAATTGCGGCGCGAAGAGGCCGAGACCAAGGCCATGGTGCTTTTGAAACGCATCGGCATGGACCAGAAGGCGCGGGATTATCCGGATCGATTGTCCGGCGGGCAGCAGCAGCGCGTCGCCATCGTTCGGGCTTTGGCGATGGAGCCGAAGTTGATGCTGCTGGACGAAATCACCTCAGCACTTGACCCTGAACTGGTTTCGGAAGTTCTGAATATCGTGCGGGATCTGGCGGGGCAGGGCATGACCATGCTGCTTGCGACCCACGAAATGGGCTTTGCCAAGGAGGTCGCGTCGAAGGTGTGCTTCCTGCATCAGGGCATTGTGCATGAAGAAGGGCCGCCAGAACAGATTTTCGGGGAACCAAAGCAGGGGCGCACGCGTTCCTTCCTCAAGCGCATTATTGAGGCGGGGCGACTTTGATCTCCGTTCATCTCCGGTTCATGTCTGTGGCAGAATAGCCACATGTGGCCCTTAGTTTTGCCCCAGTAGATGGGCAGGAGTGTGCATATGAAAACGTTGAGGAGGACGGGATGAATTTCAGATTTGCAGCAGTCAGTGTGATGGCTTTGGCCTTGTTTGTTGGGCCGGTTGTGGCGGAAGATCCCCCCGCTGCAGAACAGCCCGCTGCAGAACAGCCCGCTGTTGAGCAGCCCGCAGAGGCTGCCCCGCCAGCCGCTGTGCCGGAAGCTGTTTTGGCGTTGTTGAATGATCGCCGTTCCGCACAGGAATTGAGCGATGATGAACTGAAGAAACGTGCGCAACAAGCGCGTCGGGCCATGAAGGTGGACGGAGTGCCGGACGACGTGAAAGGGCAGTTGCAGGCCATGATGGATGCTGACCGGGCAGAACTCGAAACCCGTACCTCAGCGGCCAAGCCTGCTGAAAAACCGGCAGAAACGCCAGTGCAGGAAGCTGCACCAGAGCCAAAGGCGGAAGAGCCCGTTCAGAAGCAGGCTGAACCGGAAGCAGCGCCTGAATCCAAGAAGAAAGAAAAAGTTCAGCAGGCCGAACCCGAAGTGAAAACTCCTGCGATTGCCGACATTCCGGCCGAAGTCACTGAGCTTTTGAGTGACCGGCGCACCGTGGATGAGCTTGATGACGAGCAATTGTCTGCCCGTGCCAAGCTGGCGCGTCAGCAATCCAGAAACGAGGCACTGCCTGAGGATATGCGGAACTCGCTGGCGGACATCGGCAAGGTGGCACGCCAGGCTTTGGCCGTGCGCCAGAAGCAGGCTGAAGAAAAGAAAAAGGTTGAAGAACCCGCTGTCGCGCAGCCGGAAGCACCAGCACCAAAAGTTGAAGAGCCTGCACCCGTGGTGACAGAAGCACCGCCTGAAACCAAAGCTGTGGAGCCGCCAGTTCCACCAGTGGTTGACAAAGCAGAAGCCAAGGAACTGGATGGCAATGCGGGTGATCCTGCTGCCGAAAAGAGGGCGCAGGCTATTCTCGATGATGCAACACCTGCCGAGTCGCTGAATGATGACGCGCTGCGGGCCAGGCTGGATGGCATTCGGGATTTGATGGCGGAAAATGAACTGTCGATCAAGACTGAGCGTGCATTGCGGAAGAAGCTGGGTCTGGAGCGCGAGGTTCTGCGCAGCCGCGTCGCCAAGTTGAAGGCGGAAGAAGACGCCAAGGCTCTTGCAGCAAGGGACGTGGAAGAGAAGAAGAAGGCGCAAGCTGCGTCTGACGCCGGTCAACCTGAGCCAAAATCGGACAAGAAGCCAAACATCAACATCGTCATCAATGCCGACACGCCGCTGCGCGAAGTCTTGCGCGACCGTCGTCGAGTCGAAGAGATGGATGAAAGTGAAGTACGCTATCGCATCCGTGCGCGGCGTGATTTCGAGGCTTCCGAACAGTTCCGCGATTATGATGATGAGCAGCGCCAGCAGTGGCGCGAGACTACGCGTCGTGACCGCGAATTCCTGCGGTCGCGTCTGGAGCAAGACCGCAACATCCGTCGCGTGGAACTGGAACGGCCCAGCAACGTCCGGCGCATTGTGATTGATGATACACGCGGTTACGAAGAAGACGAAAACGAGCCAGAAGAGGTTTTCGCAGCTGAAGTTGACGACACCGAACTCGAACGCGTGTTGCTGGCACCGCCACGCAAGAAGATCACCCGCAAGATTTCGGTCAACGACATTGCCGTGCGGCCTGAGGTTCGCAAGGCCATGACGCGCATCGACATCGATACCATCCGCTTTGGCTTCAATGAAGCCTTTGTGCGCGAAGAGGAAGTGGATAGTCTTGACAAAATTGCCGCTGTCATCGAACGCGTCATACAGAAGTATCCGCGCGAAGTGTTTCTGATTGAAGGACACACCGACGCTGTGGGCGGTGATGGATATAACGACAAATTGTCGAAGGCGCGAGCTGAAGCAGTGAAGAAGGCGCTGTCCACTTACTACATCATTCCCGCAAAGAACCTGAGGACAGTTGGTCTGGGTGAACGGTATCTCAAAATTCCAACGGCAGAAGCTGAGCAGGAAAACCGCCGTGTGTCGATCGCGCGCGCGACGGCGATGATTGGTGCACTCGAAGAATAAGCCATTGCGCACTTGCGAGATGGAGAGGGCGCTGTTAAACGGCGCCCTCATTCATTCAACGAGGACCAGACATGGCTATCGAACGCACCTTCTCCATCATCAAGCCGGATGCCACCAAGCGCAACCTGACAGGCGCCATCAACGCCAAGATCGAGGCAGCCGGATTGCGCATCATTGCGCAGAAGCGCGTCAAATGGAAACTGTCAGATGCCAGAAAGTTCTACGCTGTTCATGCCAAGCGCCCGTTCTTCAAGGACCTGACACGCTTCATGGCGTCTGGTCCCATTGTGGTGCAAGTGCTTGAAGGCAATGGTGCGGTGAAGAAGTATCGCACCGTGATGGGTGCCACCAACCCCAAGGAAGCTGAAGCCGGTACCATCCGCAAGGAGTTTGCGATTTCCATCGATGCAAACTCCGTACACGGATCAGACAGCGCTGAAAACGCCAAGAAGGAAATCAAGCAGAACTTCTCGGCCAAGGAAATCGTGGGCTGATGACCAGAGTTGTGCCAGCAGCTTTTGCGGTGGGGGCCTATGTGGCCTTCATCGTGCTGGTGAACTGGCTGTTCGTGCCGGAGCAGCTTGTGGAAGGTGTGACGCAGTGGAGTACCAACACCTGGATGGGGACCTTGTACCTCGCCAATGTGATTGTGGGTTTTGTTTTTGTTTTGCGTGATTATGCGCAACGCGAAATCGGACACAAGGTTTTGCTGGCAACGCTGCTAGCGGGGATTCCAGTATGGTATTTTGCAGGGCCGGGATTGGCCATTGCCAGCATGGCGGCGTTTGTCTTGTCTGAAATGACGGATTGGGCGGTTTATTCTTTTACAAAGCGTCCATTGCAGAACCGCATTCTGCTGTCGTCGATGATAGCAGTGCCAGTTGATACGCTGGCATTCCAGCATCTCGCTGGATATCTGACGCCGGCAGCGTTTGGGACGGAAGTGTTGTCAAAGGCTCTGGGTGTGGCGGTAGTCTGGTATTTGCTGCGGATGCGAGTTGGTAATTCCGAAGTTGTGGTGGCTCGTTGAGCCGTATTTGACTGCGGCCAGTCGCAGTGTTAAGTTTTTTTCTATGAACAACATAATCGTAAAAGCTGAATGGGACCCACAGGCACTTGTCTGGACAGCTACAAGTGATGATGTGCCAGGCCTTGTTGCTGAAAGCCCCAGCATGGAAAAGCTCCGTCCAAAAGTGATGGTTATGATTGAGGAACTGATCGAACTCAATAATCTGTCTTTCGATGCCAAAGTGATCCCAGTGCACTTTGTTGCTCAGGCGACTGAAAGACTAGAGAATCCGGTAGCTGCATAGATACCTGTGGATAACGGGTACAACGCACTTTCATGCTCTCCGCTCAGAACGAGTCTGATAAATCTGCGGGTTAGCGATTGATGAAGAGGAGCGTAGAGTGGCCACGCTTGCAAGAAAATTAAAGAGAATGTTGCTGGACGCCGGGTGTCAATACGTCCGTCCAGCGAAAGGTGATCATGAGTGGTGGTATAGTCCCATCACCAAAAGAAATTTTCCGGTTGATGCAGGAATAGCATCGCACAATACGGCGAACGCTGTCTTGAAACAGGCGGGTTTGCCGAAGGCTTTTTGATCGGGGGAATGGAATGGGCAAAACACGTCTTGAAGCATTCAGTGATGGCGTTCTCGCCATTGTCATAACCATCATGGTTCTGGAACTGAAGGTTCCGCACGGGGAAGATCTGCAAACTTTGCTCGGTCTTTGGCCCGTATTTTTCAGTTATGTGCTCAGCTTTCTTTATATCGGCATTTACTGGAACAATCATCATCACCTCCTGCACACTGTGAAGAAAGTTTCAGCTGGCATCCTGTGGGCCAATCTGCATCTGCTGTTCTGGTTGTCGCTGGTGCCATTTTCCACGGGGTGGATGGGGGAAAACCATTTCGGGCAATGGCCGGTGTTTGTCTACGCGCTCAACATGTTCATGGCCGCGATTGCCTATACACTGCTGGTGCTTCGCATCAAAGCCGTGCATGGCGATGGTTCTGAAATTGATCGCGCCATTGGTTCTGATACGAAGGGTAAAGTGTCTTTGTTGGGCTATGTCGCGGCGATGGTTTCCACTTTCTTTTGGCCAATGCTGGGTGTGCTTTTTACGGTTGCTGTGGCATTGATGTGGTTCATTCCAGATCGTCGCATTGAACGCGTTTTGGCAGAGCCGAAGGGTTGATAACTATCTTATCGTCGGCAACGGCATGCTGCTGGCCAATTTTGCCGCCAGATCATGATTGAAAATGCCGCGCATGGCGATGTCCATCGCCCTGTCTTTTTGCATCATGGTTGTCAGAGTTTTGCTGTCCCAGCTGACACATTCTGCACCTTCGTTGAGGGTGACGGTTGCTGATGCAGTTGTGTTGTTGAGGAATGCGATTTCTCCCAGGAACACGCCGGATGAGGTGGTGTGCGAAGACTTGCCCTTGCTGATGATGGCGGTGCCGCTCAACAGATAGTGCAACAGTTCCGGTTTCTCACCCTCGCGCAGCAGGGGTTCATCGGATGCGGTGGTGCGTCTTGAAGACTTGATGAGTTTGCGAAATTGCCCCGGCGACAGCACGCTGATCTTTTCATAGAGTGGCCGCAGATCGGCGGGTATGCCGAAGTCCAGCCTGCCACCGAACACCAGCACGATCATGAGGATGTTGGCCGCGAAGGAAACGACTTTCCAGAACAGGGGGTCGACGAAGGGGCCGCCGGGGATCGCGTAGTAGTAAAGCCCTTGCAGAAACAGGCTGACCGCCATCATCAGACGCAGCTGCAACTGGTCGCGCAGCAGGAAAGCCAGGAATGCCATCAGATTCGATACATGAAAAAGTACCGTGAACAACATGGGGGCGGTGAAAACGTCGGATGACACAGCTTGATCCTTGGCATTTTGCAGGCAATTATATGTGATTTACATGGCGGCACCACATAGGGTAGTTTCCCTGCAACGCAAATCAATCCCGGAATTCACTTATGCCAATCAACCGTTTGTCTGGACTTCTTGTCGCTTTGCTCCTGTCAATATTGATGTTCGCGGTGGATGCCAGTGCCAAGCGGGTAGAAATCATCATCAGCAAGGTTTCGCAGAAGATGACCGTGAAGGTGGACGGCGATACGGAATATGTCTGGCCTGTATCGACGGGAGCGGCTCGTTATGAAACACCGTCGGGCAATTATCGTCCGTTCCGCATGGAGGAAGATCACTTCTCCAAGGAGTGGGACGATGCGCCGATGCCGCATTCAATCTTCTTCACGCCACGTGGTCACGCCATACATGGAAGTTTCTATGTGAAGAGTCTGGGTCGCCGGGCATCGCACGGATGTGTGCGGCTGGCGCCTGAGAACGCTGCTGTTCTGTTTGATCTCGTGAAGAGTGCGGGCATGAGCAATACCCGCGTCATTCTCAAGGGTGGGCTTTTTGACTGGGGTGGCGGGGGCGGGCGCAGCTTTGCCGAGGTGGGCGACGAAATCGACAAGGTGGTGAAACGCAAGCCTTATCGCGGGTTTTTCTGGAATATGAGCCAGCCCAAGGCAAAGGTTGCGGTGAAAGCCGTCGACAAGAAATCGAAGAAAGTGGCAGTGAAAAAGCCTGATGCCAAGGCTAAGAAGGTCGTGGATGCGAAGCCGAAAAAACCTGAAGTGAAGGCCAAGAAGGTGGCTGACAAGTGCGTGGCCAAGGATGGCAAGACCTGCCCCAAGGTGCCCGTCGTGAAAGCTGCATCCAACGGCTGAGTTTATCCCAGCAAGCAGCTGGGGATGTGACCAATCATGCGCCATTACCGGGCTGAAGTTGATGGATTGCGTGCCGTTGCGGTGTTGCCGGTCATGCTGTTTCATGCCGGCGTTGAATTGATTCCCGGCGGCTTTCTGGGAGTAGACGTATTTTTTGTCATCAGCGGATATCTGATTTCACGCATTCTTCTGGATGAACTTGAACGCGGCACATTCAGCTTGCTGTCCTTTTATGAACGACGCGCACGGCGCATTCTGCCTGCCTTGTTCGTTGTCATGGCGGTTACTTTTCCGCTTGCCTACTGGCTTTCTCCTCCGGACGCCTTCGAAAGTTACCTCGGGAGTTTGCGTGCGACGGCGCTGTTTTTCTCCAACATTCATTTCTGGCAGAGTATCGGTTATTTTAATCCTGCCGCTGAAGAGCAGCCATTGCTGCATACGTGGAGTCTCGGTGTCGAAGAACAGTTCTATATCCTGTTTCCGTTACTGCTCTGGTTGGTCTGGCGTTTTGCACGACGTTATCTGCTTTTGATTTTCAGTGGACTTGCGCTGTTCGGCTTTGCGTTTTGCCTGTTGCAAGTGTCGCAAAGCCGTGAGGCCGCATTTTTTCTGCTGCATGCAAGAGCATGGGAATTGTTCGCAGGTGTGATTGTTACAATTCTCGAACGCAAAACCGATGTTTCAGCATTGCGATCAACCATCACGGCCAAGGCTTTGGCTGTTCTGGGGCTGATCCTCGTCATTGCCGGATTCTTCCTGGTTTCTGGTGCTGACGATGTGCCGGGATGGCCAACGCTTTGGCCCGTGGCAGGCACGTTCCTCATTCTTCTGTTTGCGAAAGAACATGGCCCAACGGGCCGCGTCCTGGCGGCAAGACCCATCGTGGCGCTCGGCTTGATTTCGTATGGCGCTTATCTGTGGCATCACCCGCTTTATGCCTTCGCGCGACTTTACAACATCAACAAACCTGAGCTTCCGCTCATGCTTGCCTTCACGCTTCTGGCCATCGGGTTGGCGGTGCTCACTTATCATCTTGTCGAGAAGCCATTTCGTGACCGTGAAACGATATCGAGACAGTTGGTGTTGCTGTTGGCACCGCTGGCAATTCTCCTTGTTGTCACAGTTGGACAATGGGGCATTGTTCGCAACTGGTCCGAAACGCGTATCGACCAGGAACAGTTGGCACAAGTTTTTCCACCGCTTTACAAAACAGCGTCATGTGCATGGAGAGAACCCGATATCGATGCGCCTGATATCCGGTTCTGTGCCATTGGTGCTTCGGGTTTGATCCGCCCTGTTGTGGTCTGGGGCGATTCGCATGCGCAAGCCCTCATCGGCGAAATGGATCGCGCCTTGAAGCAGCGCGGCATTTCCGGGATTTATGTCGACAGCACCAAGTGTTTGCGGTTGCCGGGAGTTTACACGTTCAACAAAAGAATCCAGCGCGAAGCCAGAGCTTGCCTTGAACTGCAGGAACGCGCCTACAAGGTAGTTGCCGAACTTGAACCATCAGCCATCATTGTGCATATGCGATGGACCATGCGCTTGTTTCCGCTGCCTGGTGCAGGGCCCTCTGTCGGGTTTGCAAATGGTGAAGGTGGCGTTGAAGTCGAAGACGAACGGCAACTGGCTGCCTTGGGCAGCGATGGAAATTGGAACAAAGATGTTGAAG
The DNA here is from genome assembly GCA_031398425.1 of Hyphomicrobiales bacterium. Classification (GTDB taxonomy): domain Bacteria; phylum Pseudomonadota; class Alphaproteobacteria; order Rhizobiales; family Aestuariivirgaceae; genus Aestuariivirga. The sequence continues at coordinate 19,063 of JANNNG010000273.1, forward strand.
CAAAGACCAGAGCGGTCAACGACTTCTTTAGCAAACTTGCGGGCATCGCCCCTGTTGTCCTTGTGGGCCCGGTTCCCGAGGTTGGCTGGCACGTTGGAAACCGTAACTTCAAATCAATGATTGTACGCGGCGAAACAGCACCCGACATCACTACCTCATCTGCTGTGTTTCGATCTCGCAATGAGTCGGCCCTTGCCATTCTTGACACCGTTGCGAAGCAACAGCGATTGCGGCGGGTTGAACCCTCGACGCTGTTTTGTGATGCGATGGTTCCCGGTCGCTGTGTTGCCCAACGGGCCGGAATTTCCTATTATTCCGATGATGATCACCTGTCGCAGACGGGAGCGGCGATGCTGGTCGAACAGATCATGAAAGCTTTGCCGCAAACTTGACAAATCAACGCCCGCATGCGTTTTAGCGCCGAAATTCAAAGGACTTCCGCGCATGACGCATCTCTATCGCAGCCACACCTGTGGTGCACTTCGCATTGATCACCAGGGTTCAACCACACGGCTGTCGGGCTGGGTGCACCGGGTGCGAGACCATGGCGGGGTGTTGTTCATTGATCTGCGCGATCACTATGGCATCACCCAGGTGGTGGCTGATCCTGCTTCTGCTGCTTTCAAGGATGCCGAGCGTGTACGTTCGGAATGGGTGATCAAGGTCGATGGCGAGGTGCGGGTTCGGCCCGCTGGCACCGAGAATGCCGATATGGCCACGGGGCTGATCGAGGTTTATGCCACGGGCATAGAGGTGTTGTCTCAAGCCGCAGAATTGCCGTTGCCTGTATTTGGCGAGCCGGATTATCCTGAAGATATTCGCCTAAAGTATCGTTTTCTCGATTTGCGGCGCGAGACGCTGCACAAGAATATCATGACGCGCACGAAAGTGGTGACGTCGCTTCGCAATTC
>JANNNG010000320.1:0-4975 GCA_031398425.1 Hyphomicrobiales bacterium
CTTCTTCGGCTCTTCCACGGGCTTCGTCATTTTCACACTGCCGCCCGCTTTTTCTACTGCGGCAACAGCGCCTGCACTGGCGTGGTATACTTCGAAGGCGAGCTTGGCCGTGAACTTTTCCTTGCCGATCAGACGAACGCCACCCTTGGCCAGCTTGGTGATCACACCTGCTGCGAACAGTGAAGCGCCGGTCACCAATGCATTGGCATCGAGCTTCTTCGAGTCGACGGCAACCTGCACACGCGCGAGATTGATTTCATTGTAAGGAACAGGGTTGTGCTTGTTGAAACCGCGCTTGGGCAAGCGGCGATAAATTGGCATCTGGCCACCTTCAAAGCCAGCCTTTGCACCGCCCTTGCGAGCAGTTTGACCCTTGCCGCCGCGACCGGCAGTCTTGCCCAGGCCAGAACCGATGCCGCGACCTACACGGGTACGGATCTTGCGGGCGCCAGCGTTATCGGCAATCTCGTTGAGCTTCATTGTCGTCAATCCTTATTCAACGACCTGCACAAGGTGCGCAACCTTGGCAATCATGCCGCGCACTTGCGGCGTGTCGGTCAATGTGGAGGTCCGGTGCATCTTGTTCAGGCCAAGCCCAATCAACGTCTGGCGCTGATCTGCCGGGCGGCGCTGCGGACTTGAAACCTGCTTCACGGTCACTTTCTTGTCGGCCATGATGTCTCTTCCTTATTCAGCCATCGCTGCTTCGCCGGGGCGGCGCAGCACTTCGCTCACCTTCTTGCCGCGACGGTTTGCAACCGAGCGCGGAGAGGTTTGCTTCTTCAATGCATCAAATGTGGCGCGGACCATGTTGTAGGGGTTCGATGAACCCTTGGACTTTGCCACGACGTCGGCAATGCCAACGCTTTCAAACACGGCGCGCATCGGACCACCGGCGATGATGCCCGTACCGGCAGGAGCCATGCGCAATGTGACTTTACCTGCACCCCAGCGGCCATCCATGTCGTGGTGCAATGTTCGGCCTTCGCGCAATGGCACACGAACCAGCGTGCGCTTTGCAGCTTCCGTTGCCTTGCGCACGGCTTCCGGCACTTCACGGGCCTTGCCGTGGCCAAAGCCCACGCGACCCTTTTGGTCGCCCACAACAACCAGTGCTGCGAAACCGAAGCGTTTGCCGCCCTTCACCACCTTGGCCACGCGGTTGATGTGAACCAGCTTGTCGATGAACTCGGAATCCGCTTTTTCAGCGTCCCTGTTGCCACCCTTGCGTTCACCGCGCTCTGCACGTTCTTTTGCCATTGTGTCTCAGCCTTAAAAGTTCAAACCGCCCGCACGAGCGGCGTCGGCGAGCGCTTTCACACGCCCATGATAAATGTAGGAGCCGCGATCAAAGACAACATCCTTGATGCCAGCCTTGACAGCACGTTCTGCCACCAGTTTGCCAACGGCGGTTGCCGCGGCCTTGTCAGCACCGGTCTTGAGCGAACCCTTGAGGTCTTTCTCAAGCGATGAAGCTGAAGCCACCGTGACACCCTTGGTATCGTCGATGACCTGCGCGTAGATGTTCTCGCCCGAGCGGAAAATCGAAAGGCGCGGGCGGCCATTCAGACGCTTGGCAAGCGTCTTGCGAACGCGTACCTTGCGCAGGGTTGTTGCTGTGCTGTTGGACATTGTGTTCGCCCTTACTTCTTCTTGCCTTCCTTGCGGAAGATGGTTTCACCGGCATATTTGATACCCTTGCCTTTGTAAGGCTCAGGTCCGCGCCAGTCGCGGATTTCAGCGGCCACCTGGCCGACCCGCTGCTTGTTGATGCCGGTGATCACGATTTCCGTGGGCTTTGGCGTCTTGATCTCGATACCTTCGGGCACGGGATAGTTCACATCGTGGCTGTAACCAAGGTTCAATTTCAAAACCTTGCCATCCAGAGCGGCACGATAACCCACGCCGTTAATTTCGAGTGACTTGGAATAGCCGTCCGTCACACCCTTGACCATGTTGGCCACAAGCGTGCGCGACATGCCCCAGGACGAGCGGGCGAGCTTCGTCTGGTTGATCGGATCAACCTTGACGCCTCCTTCCTGCATTTTCACGAGCACCTGCTCGTTCAGAACTTCCTTGAGTTCACCCTTGGGGCCCTTGACGGCCACGGTCTGGCCGTTCACCGAAACGGTGACACCGGCTGGAACTGGAACTGCTTTTTTGCCAATACGAGACATGATCGACCTCAGAATACCGTGCAGAGCACTTCGCCGCCAACGTTTGCAGCGCGGGCATCAGCATCGGTCATGACGCCCTTTGGCGTTGACATGATGGCAATGCCCAGACCGTTGTAAACGGAAGGCAGGGTTGCAACCGACGCGTAAACGCGGCGGCCGGGCTTTGACACACGCTGGACTTCCTTGATCACAGGTGCACCATCGAAATATTTCAATTCAACTTCAAGCTCGGACTTGCCGTCCTTTTCGATGGTGGTGAAACCACGAATGAAGCCTTCCTTGTGCAGCACTTCCAACACACGCTCACGCAGGCGGGAAGGAGGTACTGCGACCTTGTTCTTCCCACGCTCCTGCGCATTGCGAATGCGGGTTAGCATGTCACCGACGGGATCGTTAATATTCATTATCCTGGTCCTTCTTTACCAGCTTGACTTGACCATGCCTGGGACCAAACCCAGGTTGGAAAATTCACGCAGCGCAATACGCGACATCTTGAGTTTGCGATAATAGGAACGCGGACGCCCTGTCACTTCGCAACGATTGCGGATGCGCACCTTTGCAGAATTGCGCGGCATTTCGGCCAGTTTCAGAACAGCAGCAAAGCGCTCTTCCATTGGGGTCGCTTTCTTGGAGATAATTGCCTTCAAGCGCTTGCGCTTTGCATCTGCCCCTTTGGACATCTTGCGGCGCTTTTCATTGCGGTTGACGGCGCTGGTTTTAGCCATGTTGCTTTATGTCTCCTTAGGCCGCTTGACGGTGGCTTTTGCGGAACGGGAAGTTGAAGGCGGTGAGAAGCGCACGGGCCTCATCGTCCGACTTTGCGGACGTGCACACAATCACGTCCATGCCCCATACGCGGTCAATCTTGTCGTAATCGATTTCCGGGAAAATCAGGTGTTCCTTGATGCCCATAGCAAAGTTGCCATTGCCATCAAACGAACGATCCGTCAGTCCGCGGAAGTCACGCACGCGTGGCAGCGCAATGGTGATGAAACGGTCCAGGAATTCGTACATGCGAACCTTGCGCAACGTCACCTTGGTGCCGATGGCAAGGTTTTCACGAATCTTGAATTGCGCAATGGCCTTCCTCGACTTGGTGATCACAGGCTTCTGGCCTGCGATCTTTTCCAGTTCCGATGCGGCAACAGCCACGAGTTTCGAATCCTGTGTCGCTTCTCCCACACCCATGTTCAGTACGATCTTGGTGATGCGAGGCACCTGCATGACATTGGTGTAGCCGAACTGCTTGATCAACTCAGGCTTCACCACATCCTCGTAATGCTGGCGCAGACGCGGTACATAATTTTCCGGCAGACCCGCATTGGCGTTTTCAACACCGGTCTTTTCAGCTTTTTTCTTCGGGGTCTTTTCGACCTTGGCAGCGGCGGCGGGCTTTGCAGCTGCCGGTTTCGCCTTCTTGTCCTCAGCCATTGATCGTCTCTCCTGAGCGCTTGGCAAAGCGCACCTTCTTGTCGCCCACCATCTTGTAGCCGACGCGTGTTGGGGTGCCGTCCTTCGGATCTTTCAACGCGAGGTTCGACACGTGGATCGACAGGCTCTTGGTGATGATGCCGCCCTCTTGCGCACCTTGCGCCTTGGTGTGACGTTTTACCAGATTCACACCTGACACCACTGCACGGTTCTCCGTCGGGATCGTGCTCAACACTTCACCGGACTTGCCCTTGTCGCGACCCGCAATGACGACAACCTTGTCGCCCTTCTTGATCTTCAGTTTAATCTTCTGTGCAATTTGCATCACAGCACCTCCGGTGCCAGCGAAATGATTTTCATTTGGTTCTTGCCGCGAAGCTCGCGCGGCACGGGTCCGAAGATGCGGGTGCCAACAGGTTCGCCCTGGGCATTGATCAGCACCGCGGCGTTACGGTCAAAGCGGATCGCAGACCCATCAGCACGACGAATATCTTTTGCCGTTCGTACAACGATGGCCTTCATGACAGCGCCCTTCTTCACGCGCCCGCGTGGAATGGCTTCTTTTACCGATACGACGATAACGTCTCCAACGCTCGCGTAACGGCGCTTCGAGCCGCCCAGCACCTTGATGCATTGAACACGGCGGGCACCGGAATTGTCGGCGACGTCAAGATTTGTCTCTTGTTGGATCATGGTTTCACCTGTTCAGTCATCAAGCCTTGGACGCGTCGACTTTTTCGACGAGTGTCCAGCGCTTCTGCTTCGATATCGGGCGCGTTTCTTCAATGCGCACAATCTCGCCAATCCTGGCTTCGTTTTTTTCGTCGTGTGCGTGATACTTCTTCGACATACGCACAGTCTTCTTGAACACAGGGTGGCGCAGGCGACGTTCCACCTTGACCACGATGGTCTTATCGTTCTTGTCGCTGACGACTTCACCCTGCAGGATGCGCTTTGGCATTTCTTCTGACCTCTTACTTCGCTGCCGTTTGCGACGTTTTCAAACGTGCAATGTCACGGCGGATTTGGCGGATGCGGTTCGTCTTTTCGAGCTGGCCGGAAGCACGCTGAAAGCGCAGGTTCAACTGCTCTTTGCGAAGCTTCAGGATTTCGTCTTTCACCTGATCGTTGCTTAGGGCCCGCACATCACTCATCTTCATGGTTCTGAACTCCCCTTACGCTTCGCCGAGACGCGCCACAAAGCGGGTCTTGATCGGCAACTTGGCAGCGGCAAGACCAAGGCTTTCCTCTGCCACGTTGCGCGGCACACCATCGATTTCAAAGATTACACGGCCTGGCTTGACGCGGGCTGCCCAGTATTCTGTTGAACCTTTGCCGGAACCCATGCGTACTTCGGCTGGCTTCTT
>JANNNG010000001.1:0-2716 GCA_031398425.1 Hyphomicrobiales bacterium
CGCACTTGTTGCGGCAATCCATCCCTCCGCGAGTGTGGAGGCCAAAAGTTTGGCGAAATATTCGACAAATCAGGCATACCGCTTGCTGCACGATAGATTGCCGCAACAAGTGCGGCAATGACAATACGGAGAAAATTCGCCGTAAGTTAGCGCCTATGGGGACGCTTCCCTTTTTCACGACCTGGGCGCCAGCTATGCCCTGACCAGCCTGGCGCTCAGGGTCTACATCCCCACCTATCTCAATGGCGCTATCGTGTCCCTGCTGGATGACAACGGCAACCCCGTCCACAGCTTCGCCCCCATCGCCAACGCCGTCGCCGGGACCACGCTGACACTGACCCTGCCCGCCGCCAAGCGAGCGCGCCGCGTACTGATCACAGGTGCTGTCTACAAATACCTGATGCTCACGGAACTCGATGTCATGGGCTTTGTGCCCCCGCCGCTCACGGCACTGGCCAGACCCCACGCACCGACATCGATCTGCGGCACAGCAGTCAGCTATGATGCCAATGGCAATACCACGGCCTATGACGCCGACGGTTCGGCAGGACCGATCCAGCCCCGCACCTTCACCTACGATCTCGAGAACCGCCCGACCGTCATCACCTGGGGTGCGGGCGGCACCAACCCCACCACCATGACATATGGTCCCGATGGTGAGCGTTTCTCCAAGACCTATGGTTCAGGCACCACCCTCGCCAAAACCTGGTATATGGGCGGTGATACGGAACTCCGGGTCGACAATGCTAATTCCACCGGCGTCATCACCTCCTTCCTGCACCCGGATGTGCGGCGCGAAGGAGCCAACACCTCATTCGCCTTGAAAGACCACCTCGCCTCCAACCGGGTCATGACCTTCATGCCCGGAGGCCAGGCCACCATCAAATACGACTATGGCCCCTACGGCCAGCCGCTTTCAAGCAACGGCGCAACCCTCCCCGCCGTCACCAACCCCCAGAACAAGGGCTACATCAACCAGCGCTACGACGCCGAGGAAGGCCTGATGTATCTACATGCAAGGTTCTATGATCCGCTCAGGGGCGGCTTTCCCACAGGTGATACCTGGGACCCGATCCTCGCAGGTGTGGATTTCAATCGCTATGCATATGCCGGGAACGATCCGGTGAATGCGAGCGATCCCAATGGGCACGCCTGGGAAACTTTGGCGGATGTTGCCGCTATTTCTTATGATGCTGGCGACCTCCTTGGTGGTGTCATTATGGCCAATACAGCCCGCATCACGGAGGCCGCTAAAAACCTTGCGCTGGATACTGCCGCCGCAGCCGCTCCTGGAGTTCCAGCTGTGGCCGCTTGGACAAAGATGTCCGGGCTAAGCAAGGTGCCCAAATCCGCTTTGACAAAACTTGGGTTCGAAACACACCACATCGCTCCACAGTCCTTGCGTGACAACAAGTTCTTGAAGGAGATTGGCTTTGACTTTGACGCAGCCTACAACAAACAGCTGCTTCCGAAAAATCTGGAGGCGGGAACCAAACGCACAATTCACAATGGACGGAATGTAAGAAGCTACACGGATCGGTTTGAAAATCTTGCAAACTTTCTGCAGCGTCAAGTTAACCAAGGAAGGATGACGAAAGTACAAGCGCTAGAACGTTTCAAGAATGAGGTTTCTCGAACTCGGGAACGGCTCAAAAGAAATGAAGAGCGTTTGAACCGGAGAAGCGATGAGAAGAAAAACAAAAAAAGATAATGAAATGAAAGTTTGAGGTTATGGTCTGGGCTTGGTCAAATACACCAGAAGAAATTGATCCATTCTGGATTACTCTGAACTACACGATGTCGACTCTTCAAGCATTTCAATGCCCAAGCGAAAGTGATTTGAGCAACTCAGCTGTGTATTTTAATGGAAAGCGCTTTTCTCGCAAGAGAGTTGACAGCTATGAATGCTTGAATGTCAGTGGAAATGTAAAGGTTGTCAACCGCCTACTCTTGCAAAAGCTCTCAGAAAGCATTTCTTCGGCCCAAGTTCTTCACCTTCCAGTATTGGTGCAGGCGAGAGATGCAGTTGTTGAAGGTTTTTCGGTGCTCATCATCAAAAACTGCTTGCGATGCCTTGACCCCGCAAAATCAAATATCAGGAGCTGGGTCGTCGAGAGTGAATTCACGATCGACTATGATGGAATAACCTTTAGGGATGACTGCCTCGGAGCTTTGGACATCGCTGCTGATACGATGACGGGCCATGTCGTTGTGTCTGACAGACTCAAAGATGAACTCAGCAAACACAATTTCAAAGGGTTGTACTTCTCCCAAGGCGTTGACCTTTCGATGTAGTGGACTGAAAATCATGTCGATGACAGCGCTTACTTCGTCGTCGCCTCGACTGACCCATCCTTGCGGTAAAAGGCAATACGCTGACCTATGATACAGATGGCAGCGGCCCCATCCAGCCCCGGACCTTCGCTTACGACCTCGAGAACCGCCCGACCGTTATCACCTGGGGTGCGGGCGGCACCAACCCCACCACCATGACCTATGGTCCCGATGGTGAGCGTTTCTCCAAGACTATGGTTCAGGCAACACCCTCGCCAAAACCTGGTATATGGGCGGTGATACGGAACTCCGGGTCGACAATGCTAATTCCACCGGCGTCATCACCAGCTTCCTGCACCCGGATGTGCGGCGCGAGGGTGCCAACACCAGCTTCACCCTGAAAGACCATCTCGCCTCCACCGCGTGATCAGCTTCATGCCCG